>JAFVFH010000041.1 GCA_017475525.1 Alphaproteobacteria bacterium
AATGAACTGTACCCTGAAAGTTGGACAGTAAAAAAAGTCCCGAAGATTACGCTAGTAATTTTCGGGATAATTTTTTATACTAACCAACAACAGAAAGGGAAAAAGATGAAACACCATATATTTACGCCGGAAGAAAGGTCTGAATTGGAAATCAATCCGCATATAATCAGGGTAATGAATAGCAATGTCGAATATACGGAAGAATTTAAGCAACGAGTATTACACGAGCATGAAGATCTGGGCAAATCGGCAAAACAGATATTTGCAGAATCCGGTATACCGGATTGGCTTAATCAAGGTAAATATGCTAAAAGAACCTTAGACAGATGGAAATATCAGCAAAGACATCCAAAAGAAAACACGAAAGGCCGACCAAAAACAGAGGTATCAAAACCGGTAAGCGAGATGAGTACGGAAGAATTACGCAAAGAAATTCTGTATTTAAGAATGGAGAACGAATTCTTAAAAAAACTCGAGCCCTTGGAACAATACAAAAAGAAGAATTAATAGAGATTGTATCCAAGGGTAAAGAAATAGGTTTAACGGTAAAACAGATATGCAAAATCAGTCATATATCCCGCAGTTCGTGTTATTATACGTTAAAGCATAAAAATGATAAAGAACAGAAAGATGCGTTCGATTTACGCTTAATACAAGAAATATTTGATAAAAAACATCAAAAGGTTGGAATACGAACTATCTATATGAAATTACAACAAAATTATGGAATTACAATGAACTTAAAGAAGATATCGCGAATAAAAAGGCAATATGGTTTGATCACCAAAATACGTCAGAAGAATCCGTATAATGTTATTTTTAAGAAAGGTTTGGAACATCGCACGGCACCGAACTTATTGGATCGTCAGTTTGATGTAAATGTGCCGGATACGGTATATTCCACGGACATCAGTTACTTAATTTATAAAGGCGGAAAGCGAGCCTATTTAAGTGCGACTAAAGACTTGGCAACCAAGGAAATCGTTGCATTTAATGTGAGCAAAGATTTATCGATGCAAACAGCATATATTGGCTTGGAAGAAACATTGAAACACAAGGACTGTTCAAAATTGATGATACATTCAGACCAAGGAACGCATTATACACATCCGTTGTATGTGAATAAGCTCAAAGAATTGGGTGTAACGCAGAGTATGTCGAGAAAGGGAAATTGCTTGGATAATGCTCCGATTGAGAGTTTCTTCGGACACATGAAAGATGATATTGACATCAAATCTTGCAAAACTTTTGAAGAAGTGAAAACTTTGGTTGAAAATTATATTGATTATTATAATAATGAGCGTAGTCAGTGGAACTTAAACAAAATGACACCGGCTCAACGCCGATGCCATTTGTTGAACGCCTCCTGATGAGCCGCCCGCGGGACTTTTTTACTTGTCCAAACTCTGGGGTACAGTTCAAAAGGGAGCTTTTTAGACTTACTCAGCAGATAAGGCTAAGAGAAGTTTGCTGTTTTTTTTATTTGTATCGGAGCTTAAATGTATTGCCTGTCGGCTTGGAAACTTTTGTGGCTTCTTCAATTGTGTAGATACGCCGGCGTTGTGCTTGTTTTGTTGATAAATGATAGCCACCGTTTCTTAAATTTTGGTCGCATTTAGAGGAAACGCCCTTGCAATAAATATGGAGACTATTTAAATCAACACCTGTTAAAAAACCTGTTTGAGAATCATATTTTTCAAAAAGAGTTTGATCATCAATGGTTAAATTTTGAAGAGGCGTACAAGCAAAAGCATTGTAACCAACACTTTCAACAGAAGATGGCACAATCACATTTGTTAATTTTGTGTTATGAAAAGCGCTTGCAGCGATTGAGGTAAGGGTATGAGGTAAAGAGACGGCTTTTGCATCGGCATATAAAAAAGCGTTAAGACCGATATGGGTAATGCCATTTTCGACCACTATGTTTGTGATTTGATTGTTTAGTCCAAACCATGGTGCGTTGGTGGAGCCTGAATTGTATGAGTAATCATACATTGGACCTGAGCCTTTGATGGTTAAGACGCCGTTTTCAATTTCCCAATGGCAATGAGCACCGCAATCATCACCTGAGGCAATGATTTCGGCATGCACAGAAAATGCGAAAATAAGCATTAAAAACGTCAAAATTTTTTTCATGAATCGGACTCCTATTTTTTTCTATAATCATTAACAAAAAGTCGCACCTTTTCAGAGCGACGGGGAGTTAGAAAATCATGTTGCAGGAAATGATCCCGATGATCTTTAGGAAAAACCTTGAACATCCATCATCGGCTCCCCGACTTTAAAATCGGGGATAATCGGTGTTATTTTAAAAAAGAAAAATAACACATTTGCAGTGTTATCCTCACTGCCTGCAACAAAAGAGCTTTCTAAGGCTCCGCGCCTATCAAGACACTTGATATGGGGGATTATCCCATACCCGATTTTAATTATGAATTATTTTGAAAATAAAGTCAAGTCGAAAAAACTATCATAAGGGAGGATTTTTATAAGATTTATTCCTTGAATTTTTGCTGTTTGCAAAAACAGTAATGATTCTTTTGTAGATTCTCGGGATTGGCTTTCAGCCAACTTGGAGGATGACAAAGAATGAAACAAAGGCAAAAACAGCGGTGACAGTTTTAATCTATAAAGCAGTAATGCCTTTTCGGCACAAATCAGCAAAGACTGGTTTGTTGAGCCCTAAGTTTTTAATCACTGCACGGGGGGAAAAATCGCCTTCGAGGTTTTTCCATGTCGTTTTATCGTTTTTGATACATTTAAGGGTAGCGCTCGGGAGCTCGGATCTGCCGATACAAGAAGACAGATAAACAAAAACTTCATCATTATCATGCAAGTTTTGAACAGCTAATTTGCGTGCTAAAATATTGAGTGATACATCAGCCTTGCTTGCGTCTTTTGCCCACGGCGAGCCACCGCCGACAGGACAGGTCGTGGAATAAAAATCACACGCCAATTTGCGTCCCGTGATACCGCAATCGGCAACAGCACTATGGCAGGTGTAGTTGCCTGTGCCGTTGATAATGAGCTCATCTGCGACAGAGCCTAAAGTTTTTTCAACAAAAAATGTTAAATCCTCATGTTTGAGCATCGGGATGGCGACAATTGCCGTTTTGATTTTGCCTTGGTCATCAATGGTGATTTGTGTTTTGATGTCAAGACCTAAATTATCAGATTTTAAGGCTTTAGCATAAAGCGCATTGTTGAGTTTTTTGGCTAAATAAAGCTCTCTCGGAAGCAAGCCTTCGCCTTGGCACGCATAGCCCGCAAAAACACCCTGATCGCCCCAGCCGCCGTTTTCAACGCCTTGTAAAATTTCGCATGATTGACAGCCAATGAGATTGATGACTTTTAAGTTTGAAACATCAAGTGCATTTCTCCCCCAAATTTGATGATATCGTTCATCGTAGCCGATTTGGCGGACGGCATCTTTGACATATTCTTCAATATTTTTTAATTTGATATTTGAGCACACTTCACCACCTAAGATAACGGTGTTATCTTTGACCATCACTTCGACGGCATATTTGACACGCTCATCTTGTTCAAGGGTACGGTCTAAAATATATTCTGAAATGAAGTCTGCTGTTTTATCGGGGTGTCCTAAAGACACAAATTCTGCTGTTTTAAGCATATTAAAATCTCCTTATTTAGTCCGTTTAGTGCCGGACAAGTTAGGTTAAATCCACACGTTAGGGTTTTGCTCTAACATAAGGAAAAATGTTTGTCAAGTAAAATAATTGTTGACAAAATTTCAAGAATACGATATGTTTATTGTCAATAATTCAATTTTTTTGTTTAACCTAACTTTTTTGTCTTATGGATCTTATTATTACATTAATGATTGGCAGCGTTGTTGGTTTGGTTGCTGGTCTGATCGCTTATGTCGTTGCTTGTATGTGCAATATGTCCGAAAAAAATGCTCATGCCTTAAGTATTATTTTTGGTATATCATTTGCTTTGTTTGGGAGCTACCTTCGTGATGATTGCCAAACAAAGCGTAAAGCAAGTTGGGAAAACGGCGTTACCATTGAAGCGCTTGTCAAACGAGCAGAATTACAAAAGGGTACGATATTAAGTCAGCCTAGAATTTTCATCCTCACGGAAGATGAGCGCCTTTTGACGACCGGCGATGCAAACTATGCTCTTGTCGCACAGGGAGATACGATCGTGTATCGCTTGAGCACGAGGGGGGACACAAAAATCCTCTCTGTTAAATCTCAATAGCAAGATATTGTATGGAAAACACCTTTCGGAAATTATCCGAAAGGTGTTTTCGTTTTTTTTTGCGATTATGACAGTTTTTTGATGATTTCTACAAAAAGTTTGACGCCAAAGCCTGAGGCGCCTTTCGGGGTTAAAGGTCTGCCTTTGTTTTCTTTGTCCATGCCTGCAATGTCGAGGTGTGCCCATTTGACGCCTTTTTGAATAAATCTTTGCAAGAAACAAGCGGCGGTGATGGAACCGGCATTGCGCGATTCGCTGATATTTTTCATATCGGCAATATCAGAATCCATCATTTTATTATAAGCCGAATTGATGGGGAGTTGCCAAACTTCTTCGCCGGCATTTAAACCTGCGTTTTTGATTGTTTCAATCAATGTTTGAGAATTGCCCATCACACCTGCCATTTCTGTGCCGAGCGCCACCATGATGGCGCCTGTCAAAGTTGCAATATCAATCACTTTTTTGACATTGTATTGTGACTGAATATACCATAAGCAATCGGCCAAAACAAGCCGACCTTCGGCGTCCGTGTTCAAAATTTCAACCGTCTGGCCTGACATCGAGGTGACAATATCACCGGGGCGTGTGGCCGTGCCTGAGGGCATATTTTCAACAAGGCCGACGATGGCAACAACATTGACGGGCAATTTTTGAAGCGCGATGACTTTCATGGCGCCGACAACAGCTGCGGCGCCCGCCATATCTTGTTTCATATCCCACATGCCGTTTCCGGGTTTTAAGGAGATACCGCCGGCATCAAAGGTGACACCTTTGCCGACCAAGCCTAAATCAAAGTTTTCGTTTTCTTTGTTACCAATCCATTTCAAAATAGCGACACGCGGCTTGTTTTCAGAGCATTGGGCAACGGAAAGCGCTAAATTAAAATCATTGGATTTCATGCGTTTTTCATCTAAAATTTCAATATCAAGCCCTAAATAGCCGAGGCGTTTGATTTCATCTGCCATGATTTGAGGTGTCATGTTGTTGGAAGGTTCGTTTGTTAAATCTCTTGCATAGCGCACGCCGTTTGCAAGCGCAGCATAGGGAATATATTCTTTGGCAGATAAATTTTTTGCCTTGAAATAAACCGTTTCAAGTTTCGGAAAATCTTTGTCGGCACGTTTTGTAATGTATTTATCAAATGAATAAGAGCCAAGTTCAATGCCGAGTGCCATTTCATATGCGGCCGTGTTTTCAAATTCATCGGGGAGTATAATCGTGGCTGAAGTTTCTTTTTTGATATGTTTATATATTTTGCCGCCCAGAAGCTGATAATTTTTTTCTTTCTTCAATTCGGCGATGACAATAACAATTTTGCGTTTCTGTGTTTGAACAGATGTAATGTCGCCGGATTTTAATGAAAGGTGTTTAAGGCATTGAAGAGCGGCAGAGGCCTCTTGTTCACTTAAATATTTGCTGAGAGACTGAATGTTTGTTTTTGGGGTCGCAAAAACAACAGCGGTTGTGTTTGCAAAAAGACGTTTGTTTTCAAAGACATATTGTGTCATGCTGTTCTCCTTTTGATTTTGTTTTAATATATTATAGTTCTTAATTTGATAAAAATATGTTACTTTTTATAAAAAAAATCACTTGCATTAAAAATAATTCTCATGTATATTTTAGACAAAATAAAAAAAGGTGCAGAGTAAAAAAAATGAGTCATAAAGGAAGCGGATACAGAAGAAAGCACTTTATTGAAAAGATTGACAGGAGGGCGCAAGAAGAACTGGAGATTGCCGAAAAACCTTTTCGTGCTGTTTTATACCACGATGAGGGGTATATTGATGATTTTTATAATCTTTCTGTTGCAGATGCCGGCAATGCTTATGAGTTGCTCGCAAGAGCAGCACAAGAAGATCCGGAAAAAGCTGAAAAGCTTGATGAGGTTTTGGCAGCTGCCGGTTTTAAGATTGCCGAGCATGACGGTCGGTTTTTGCACAAGCAAGAGCTTTTGACAATCCGTATGGATTTTCACGGCACGATCGATCGCTTAAAAGACGGACTGAGAAACAGAGAACTCAGCTCTTATTATCGAAATTTAATGTCAAGACCGCTTGAGGTTGCACCGAAAGCTGATGAATACGATTTTAAAACTTCGCCCACATGGAAGCTTTTTTCAAGGTTTGAGAGTTTTCGAAAGATTGAAAACAATTTGAGAGTCTATTTGCTCAAACGCAGGATTGATCCTGAAATCTTAAAGCTTATGACACCGCGCGATTTTTCGGATTTGGTGGTGCAAGCCTTTCAAAAAGATGATAAAGAGCAGAAAGTCACATTTCAAAAAGGAATTACTGTGCGCAATGAGTTTGTGCGCGATTTGGCAAGACATAATGGCGATAAAATGGCAGCTATGCTTTTAAGGCAAGGTTGGGATGCACGATATGTAAAATCAATGATTAATATGATGACAAGGTTCGGCAAATGTAATTCGTCGAAGCTTGTGATTACGGAAATTCGTTTTACGCCTAAAGTTTTGGCGGATTTAAAAAAAGCCGAGAAAGAATGTTTAGAGAAAATAAAATCTAAAAAGTTTTCGACGTTGAAATCTTCCGAACAAAAGGATTTGAAAAAGCTGTATCAGGAAATTGTGAAAGCCAATGCTTATGGATTTAAGGTCGGTGATCTTATTCCTCAAGTTTTAACTGATGCGGCAATTGATGCGGGTAAAGGATATATCCTCGTTGCACGCAATAAAAGAGGTGAGGCGCTTAAAGGTGAAGATTTTCCATCATTTACGGTGCACCATAAGCATGCGGCAAGTGATGCCGGAATTTTGAAAAGTGTGGCGTATGCGAACTATAAAGAGAATTTATGTTTGGTTAGAGACGATATTCACAACACTTTTATTCATCGACGCGATAAAATCAAAAAGCGCGGGGATATGACAAGCTATGCCAGAAGGCTTGAATTTATTGATCGCGGGGTGTCATTTATGATCGGATTCAGGCCATATGAGCGTTTGCAATATGACTTTTATAATGGCGAACGATTGAAACGTCAATTGATGGACGATATGCATATTGTTGACTATAATGAATGTATGAAAGAGCTCGCAATGAATCAAGCCGCTTATGATAAAGCGCACAACAAAGAGGTGTTTAATGCAGACCAAGAGATGAGGCTTTATATGAGTCGTCGAAAACTTGCTAAAAAGCGCCATATGTATTTAAAGAAAGTGCAAGAAAGATGATGAACTTTATTCAAACCCTCAAAGAAAACGGTTATCAAACACAACAAACGCCTTTTGAAGCAAAAGATGTGATTGAGATACAAAAGGAATTGGTGAAAAAGGGGTATCCCTTTTTGCCGCTTGAGTTTATCGGATTTTTAAAATACTATAATGGGCTTAAAGGAGAGGACAGCGCTATTTTGGGGGTTTTGCCGAAAGATGAATGGCTTGATATTGTTGCCTTTAATGAAATGCACAACGGCTCGAAAGATATGGTGATTTTGGGCTATGATGATTTTTGCTTTTTGGTTTATGATGAAATGCAAAAAGACTATCTTTTGGTTGACAGGGACACAGGTGATGAGGTAGAAAGTTTTTCGGCTGACGGGTTGGCTGAAGGTTTGAGTTCTATTTTACACTATTGATAAGGCAATGAATAATATTTTTGAGATAAATGATGAAAACATTTCAAAAGCTGCAGATGTGATTAAAAACGGCGGTTTGGTGGCTTTTCCGACAGAAACGGTTTACGGGCTGGGGGCAAATGTTTATGACCCGAAGGCGGTGGCAAATATTTATGCGGCGAAAGGAAGGCCCTCGTTTAATCCGCTGATTTCACATATTGCCGAGATTGATTTTTTGAAAACTTATGCGGTTGTTGATGAGCGTGTTTTGGCGCTTGCAAAGCGTTTTTGGCCGGGGCCGCTGACTTTTGTTTTGAAACGAATCGATGAAAATCCGGCGCTTGATTTAGCTTGTGCCGGTTTAAGAACCGTGACGGTCAGGATGCCAAACCATCAGGTTGCCCTTGAACTCATAAAAAAAAGCGGCGTGCCGATTGTGGCGCCGTCGGCCAATAAATCACAAACGATATCGCCGACAACCGCACGGCATGTCTATGAGAGCTTAGGTGAAAAAGTTGATATGATTTTGGACGGCGGGCAATGCAAAGTCGGTGTGGAATCGACAATCATTGATTTGACCGGTAAAGATGTTGTGTTGCTCCGTGCCGGCGGGATTGCATTGGAGGATTTGGAAGCGTTTTTAGGGCAAAAGATTTTGATTTCGCACGGTAATCCTGATTTGCCTTCATCTCCGGGACAGCTTTTAAAACATTATGCACCGGCTCATGATTTTAGAATCAATGCGGTTTCGCGCGAGGGTGATGAATTTTTTATCGGTTTCGGTGATGTGAAAGATTGTGATTTGAATTTGAGCGTGAGCGGTGATTTATGCGAAGCGGCCTCTAATTTGTTTGCCTTTATGAGAATTGCAGACGAAGATGGGCGCAAAATTGCAATGTCGCCAATTCCAAATGAAGGATTAGGTCTTGCAATCAATGATCGTATTCGCCGTGCAGCATATAAAAAGCTCGTATAACGGCTAACTAATACAGATACCTTTCCTTAAGCTTGGGTCATGTAGGTTTAACTATACTCCCTTCGCTTTCGGGCAGGTATCTTATTATTTAGCTCATTCTTCGAGCTTTTTGAAAAAAGTCCTTATAACAAGTCATTGGTGATTTTGTTTATGATTCCTTTCAACTCTCCCTTTTCTGGGGAGGATTGAAAAAAAAGAGGTTTATCAGATTTTTATTTTTTTGCTTGCAAACATCAAAAAAATATGAGATACTCTTATGTGGATAAGAAATGTAACTTTCTTATCAAGTGTCTTGATAAGGCGCGGGGCTTTAACGAGCTTTTTGATGCTAGACAGCGAAAGGATAACGCTGTAAAGGTGCTATCTTTTAATTTTTTAAAAGAGGCACAAGTTATCCCCGATTGAAGTCGGGGAGCCGGTAGCGAATGTTCAAGGTTTATCCCAAAGGCTATCGGAGTCATTTTCTAGCATATGATTCGTTAACTCTCCCGACCGTCTTTCAAGAGGCGGCTTTTTTAATTATATTTTTTACGAAAGGAAAAAATCATGAACAAAATAATGTTTTTATTTGCGTCATTTATGATTTTTGCATCCGCTCAGGTTATGGCGCAGGAGGTGGAAATCGTTGATGGTGGCAATGCGTGGCTGAAGGTTACGACCTATTCGGACGGGAAATACATTGTCAGTTGTCCTAAATCATATTGTACGGAGGCTGATATGCCAAATCAGTATGGCGGGATTGGTATGGCTGTCGGGGCAAAGTATAATACTGAGGGAATTTTAACTGAAATTACTCGTTCTCAAACTGTATATACGGTTAGTCGAATTAAAAACACCGTGACGATTTGTAGTCAGGGCCATAGTGGCGGTAGCGTTAATTGATAAGGAGAAAATTATGAAAAAGATTGTATTGTTTATTTTATTGATGGGATGTTTGGGATATAAGAATGCCAATGCTCAAACATGCTACACCTCTGAACCGGGCGTGGATGCCGGAGAATTTTTTAATCAGGCATTTCAAGGTAACTATCCCACAGAGATGTTGCCATATCCTTTTTCTTATTCTTACGAAGATAATGCTTTTTTGAATACAGGTAATGATTCGGGTGATGATTCGGGTAGCTCTGAAACGGGCGGCACGGAAGTTTCGGGCGATGAAACAGGTGGTTCTGAAACGGGCGGCACGACGGTTTCGGGTGATGAAACAGGTGAAAGTCAGTCAGGCACCACTCAGTCTTCAACGCATACAATCAAGCGCATTTATACCACTGAGGAAGCCGCGGCGCTTTCAAAGAAAACAGGGAATACCTTCCGTTTGCGTTATAAATAAGGCATTGCTTCGCAATTTGTTTTATGGACCCTCGGGATTGGCTAAAGCCAACCCAAGGGTGACAATAATAGTAAAAACCAACCCAAGGGTGACAGTAAAAAGGGTGTGACAAGCAAGAAAAGGCCGGGATTGCCGCGCCCCTGACGGGGCTCGTGATGATGATAAAAAAGGGGATTTGCCACCCCCACCAAAACTCCCCCCTCTTAACCGCGCCAAAGGCACTGAGGGGGAGGATAAAAAAAATGGATGACGGGAAAAAAGAAAGCGCTCGGAGGGATGATGGAAAGAAATATTCATAAACTTATCCCCCTTGCTCAAAAATGCGCTTTACATTGAAAAACAATATGCCTATTCTGATAAGGTCATTTAGAATAAATTAAAAGGAATAAGACAATGACTAAAAATGCTCAAGAAGATTTTTTATCGGATATTAAAGAAAACAAAATTTCCGTGACGGTCTTTTTAATCAATGGGGTAAAACTTCAAGGTGTGATTACGTTTTTTGATGATGATGCGCTTCTTTTAAGAAGAGACGGACATACACAACTTGTTTATAAACATGCCGTTTCAACGATTATGCCTTCACAAGCCGTTGACGTGGCAGAAATATAAAATTGCTTGAAATAGAGCAAAATAATGTGACAAACGCTATTGTTATCTGCCCCGTGGTGGCTGATGACAAGAAGAGTATATCGCCCGAAAGCCGCTTGAATGAGGCTGTCTGGCTTTCACTTGCGATTGACTTAAATATTGTTTATTCTGAGATTGTGCGTGTTAAAGAAATCAAGCCGGCAACCTATTTTTCAAAAGGGTTTATTGAAAAAATATTGCCTGTTTTGCAATCTAATGATGTGTTTTTGATGGTTGTGGATACGGCATTGACGCCTATTCAACAGCGCAATCTTGAAAAGGTTTTGAAGCTCAAGGTTATTGATCGGACAGCGCTTATTTTGGAAATTTTCGGCGAAAGAGCTCAGACAAGCGAGGGAAAATTGCAAGTTGAGCTTGCGCATTTAACTTATCAGCGTTCGCGTTTGGTCAGAAGCTGGACTCACCTTGAGCGGCAACGCGGCGGTGCAGGCTTTTTGGGCGGTCCGGGTGAGAAGCAGATTGAGCTTGATAAGCGTTTGATTGATGATAAAATCATTAAAATTAAAAAAGAGCTTGAAAAGGTTAAAAATACGCGTTCGCTCCAACGTGGCAACCGCAAAAAAGTGCCGTATCCGATTGTGGCATTGGTCGGGTATACAAATGCCGGAAAATCATCGCTTTTCAACAGGCTTACAAAAGATGACGTGATGGTGGCAAATATGCTTTTTGCAACGCTTGATCCGACTTTGAGAAAAATAAAGTTGCCATCAGGTATGGAGATTATATTATCAGATACGGTCGGGTTTATCTCAGATTTGCCCCATGAGCTTGTGATGGCATTTCGCTCGACTTTGGAAGAAGTTTTGGAAGCTGATGTTGTGGTGCATGTCAGGGATATATCAAACATTGATACAGATGCACAACGCAAAGATGTTTTAGAGGTTTTGCACCATCTGAGCTTAAAAGATATTGAGCATGAAAAAAACTATATTGAGGTTTTGAATAAAACAGATTTGTTATCGGCAGACGAAAAGAGCATTTTGCAAAAAAAGCTATTGCACAAACCGGATAATATGTTGTCTGTCTCTGCGTTGACAGGTGATGGCTGTGATGCTCTTTTGTCCCTTATTGATCAAAAACTGACAGGTGATTTTGAAAAGGTTTTGTTTGACGTTCCGGTACAAGACGGCAAGGCTTTGAGTTTGATTTATCAAAATGCAAAAGTTTTGAAAACAATTGAACAAGATGGTGTCTTGACACTTGTTTCAAAAGCTGATGCCAAACATGCTCAAAAGTTAAAAGCTTTATTACCGAATTATATCAAGCACTAGGAATTTTGTTTCAAGTGACTATTTTTTAGGCATTCACTTTCAAAAGGAGGTGTGAATGTATCAAAAAATTTTGTTTGCCGTGTTATTAGTGCTTGTTTCGTGCACGCTGAACGAGAAAATGACATATTCCGAAAAATTGGCACCATGGATCGGACAAGATTCGTATGCGTTATTTAAAACTTGGGGCAGACCCGATGATGTTTTTGCCATCAACGGGACGGATTATGCTTGGGTATATGTTAAAAAAGGGCTTCAAGCACATCATGATCTTTATCAAAATGTGTTTTCATATGAGGGGTGGCAAGGACTGAAATACGGACAACCAGAGCAAGCCAATGTTTATTATTGCAAAACCTACTTTACAATTCGAAACGGTTTGATTATCAACTATTCTTTCAACGGGGACGATTGCTCTTGAAGTTGTTGAAAAAAAACGCCGCTTTTATGCGGCGTTTGCTTTTTTTAGGTTATTTCCTTCGTAAAAATGAAGGGATATCTAAATTATCAAAGTTATTATCAGTTGATGAAAAATCAACAGATTCTGAACCGGATGAAAGCGAAGGTGCTGAAACCTGTGCAAAGCGCTCATCAATGTTCGGTGTGTCCTTGCGGTTTTTACGCGCTCTTGATATACCTAAGATTTTATCAATGAACTTTGTTTTAGAGGGGGCTTGATACGATGCTTCATCCTCTTTCGGTTCGTCGTTTCGATCTATAAAATGAGGTTCGCTTTGTTCGGGAAACAAAACCGGCTCACTTTCAAAGTCATTGATTTGTGTTTTTGAAGTGAAAATATCTTTATCATCGGGCAAAAAATCTGAAATAGACTTTTCAAAGGATTCAACGCTTTCAGGCGTCGGTGTCTTGTTGATGATGGCGTTAAAAAGCGCAGAAGCTTGAGGCGCTTCGGGAATGGCTGTCGAACGCTCAAGATTTTCAAAATCATCAAAACGCGAAAAATCAGGTGTGACATTTGTTTGAGATTCATTTTCGGTATCTTCAGCTGTGGTGGAAATTTCGGCTTCTTTTAACTCTGTTTCTTCAATTTGTTCAGTAACCGGTTGCTCTGTTTCAATTGCCTCATACTCATCACTTTGAGAGACTTCATTTTCGGGATTTGCTTTGAAACGTTCTAAATTGTCATCGATTTCTTCTTTGGTGATGGCAAAATTATTTTCAGCTTTTGTTTCATTAGAAAAACTTTCGTCAATATATGCGGCGGAACCTAAAGCTTTTTCTTTGAAACGGGAACCCGGTTTATTTTCAATACCGGTCACAACAATAGAAACGCGAATTTTACCCTTCAAATCAGAATCAAAGCTTGAGCCGAAAATGATGTTTGCATCTTCGTCAACTTCATCTTTGATGATGTTTGCGGCTTCATCGACTTCAAGCAATGTCATGTCATCGCCGCCCGTGACGTTAATCAAAACGCCTTTAGCGCCTTTCATTGAACAATCGTCCAATAAGGGGTTGGAAAGTGCTTGTTCTGCCGCAACACGTGCGCGATTTTCGCCTTCGGCTTCGCCCGTGCCCATGATGGCCTTGCCTTTATCTTCCATGATGCTTTTAATATCGGCAAAATCAAGGTTGATAAGACCCGGCATCATCATCAGGTCTGTAATGGAACGAACGCCGGAATAAAGAACATTATCGACCATTATGAAAGCATCGGCAAAAGTTGTGTTTTTATCGGCGACACGGAAAAGATTTTGGTTCGGAATAATGATTAAGCTATCAACTTCCTGAGTAAATTTTGCCAGAGCATCTTCAGCGATTCCCATACGTTTTTTGCCTTCAAAGGCAAATGGCTTTGTGACAACGCCGACGGTTAAAATTCCTTTTTCTTTAGCTGTCTTTGCAACCACGGGTGCTGCACCGGAGCCTGTGCCGCCGCCCATGCCCGCCGTGATGAAGACCATGTTTAAGCCTTCAAGCTCTTTTTCGATTTCGCTTTGTGCTTCTTCTGCCGCTAATTTGCCGATTTCAGGGCGTGCGCCGGCACCTAAACCTTGTGTGATTTTGAGGCCAAGCTGGATTTTACGGCTTGCTTTAGAATTTGCCAAAGCTTGCGAATCGGTATTGGCAACAATAAAGTCAACTCCTTCCAGATTTTTAGAAATCATATTATTAACGGCATTACCGCCACCACCGCCGACACCAATGACGGCAATGCGCGGTTTTAAATGAACAATTTGGGTTTCGGGAACAGCTAAATTAATTGACATCTTGTTTTAAGACTCCTAAAAAAAGGTTTTCATATGAGCGCAGTTTAACTTAAATAAATTAAGGTTTAGTTACTAAAAAAGACAATTTTCAGTAATTTTGTTTGAACCAACTGAAAATCTTTTTAAGCCCGCCGATGTTGCTGAGATTGATTGTATTTGCAGAAGATGGGGCAGGGTGATATTCTTTTCGATTGATTGCAAATAAGAACATACCGAGCGCAGTTGAGAATTTCGGATCATACAGATATGTCGGGATGTTTGGAATGTTGCGCGGAATCCCGAGGCGGACTTGTTTGTTTAAAACAAGAGCGGCGACATCTCTGATTCCTGAAAGCGAACTGCAACCACCGGTCAAGACAATGCGGTGATTTGAAACATCTTTAAGCCCTTGCTCTTCAAGCTTTTTCCCAACCATTTCAAAAATTTCTTCAACACGAGGCACGATGATATTGATGAGGTCGGATTTCGGAACTTGTCTGATTGAATTGTCATCTTCTTCGCCGACAGGATAGACATCTATTGTTTGCAATTCATCTTGCGTAATTAAAAATGCACAACCGTGTCTGATTTTTAAATCTTCAGCGTGAGCAAAAGAGGTTGTTAAACCCCAAGCAATATCGCTTGTGATGTTGTTACCGCCGACGGGGATTGTTGCAAAATAAACAGGAAAGCCGTTTTTGAAGGTTGTGATGCTCGTTGTACCGCCACCGATGTCTACGACGGTTGCGCCTATTTCTTTTTCATCTTCAACCAAGCAAGAGAGTGCGGAGGCATAGCCTGAAAAAGTTCTTAAGGCAACCTCTAAATGCGCATTTTCAATGATATTCGAAAGGTTTTTATATAGCGATGACGGATAAAAGCCAAATAGCATATCAAGCCCCAATGTTTCGGCATATAGATTGCGGGGGTCTTTGACAATTTCTCTTTTATCAATCGTGTAGTTCATCGGCACGCAATGAATAATTTCGCTCTCACTGCTTTTGACTTTTGAGGCGCTTTGTTGCAAAATTTTTGCAATGTCAGATTCCAAAATCGGTCTGTTTTTATGGAGCTGGATAACATGGTGGTTAATAAGGCTCTGTGTTTTATCACCGGAAATGTTTATAATCAGCTTTGAAATGCTTTCTTTTGCCTGCTGTTCGGCATCTTCTACGGCGTTACAGATTGACAATGTAGCTTGATTGATATCGGTCACGATACCGTTTTTAATACCCTTTGAGGCATTGTAGCCATAACCAACAATTTCGATTTTTTTATCGCGGGAAGTGACATGCGCAATCAAACAACACACTTTAGAAGAACCTATATCTAAAGTTGCTAAAGTCGAATATTTAGCAAAAGAGTGATTCACGTTAATTCCTTTTTTTTATTTATCTGCAATAGTGTAAGTTACTTTATCTGCATATCTTAAATCGATGAAAGTTAATTTACGCTTAAAAATACCATGCTTGTTGTTAATTTTTATCAACTTTTGCCATGCTTGTGCAAAATTTTCTTCCGGCATTTTAACTGTGATACCTTTTTCTAAATCATCGAAAATCAGATCCCATCTGCCGGAAGGGTGAAATACGGCGGCCTTGATACGGGAAAATAGTTCGGGGGTGGAAGATGTTGTTTTTATCAGTTCGAATAAATTTTGAGGGGCTCCTTTGCCGACAATAATCAAAAAGGGCCTGTTCGGTACATATTCGGTATAGATGACATTACCGTATATGTCGACAGGATAAAATTTTCCTTGTTGCTGATAGAGGGCAATGATATTTTTTTCCTTTAATGAAATTTGCAAGATGTTCGGAAAATACAGACGTTTGAGCTCCGCTTTTTCAACCCATGGCAGATTTTCTATTTCTGTTTTCAGGTTTTTGAGGTCAACTTTCAAAATATTATCATTGCGGTTAAGCTTTATCTTTTGATGGAGTGCTTCAAGTGTTGTTTTGTCGCGACCTTGGACAATAATGTCTTGGATGCCAAAACCGTGCGCTGACGTGTATTCAAACAATTGCTCTTTGAATTGCTCAATTTGTTTTGCTATTAGGCTATCTCTTATGGTAATGCCGGTGGCGATAGAACAAGTGATGAACAGCAATAGAAAAATATTTGCCGTCAAATGTTTGAATGTTTCGTTTTCCGGTTCAAAACGATTTTGCGGTTTTAAGGATTGTTGGCGTTTGAAAAGCATTTTGTAGAATTTCATTTGTCTTGACCTATTTTTTGAATTTCCCACTCAAGAGCAATCCCTGTTTTGTTTTTGACTCTTTCAATAATTGCCTCGCCAAGTGTTTCGCAATCTTTTGCTGTTGCGTTGCCGGTATTAATCATAAAGTTGCAATGTTTCTCCGACATTTTTGCTCCGCCGACGGTTAAAGTGTCGCACTCAGATTCTTTGATAAGTTTCCACGCACTGTTGCCTACGGGGTTCTTAAATGTCGAACCGGCTGTTTTTTTATTCACCGGTTGATGGGCTTTTCGATAAACTTGGTGTTCAGTGAGGATGTGTTGAATTGTTGAGGCATCTGATTTTAAGGTTTTCAGGGTCAGCGAAATGATAATCCAATCTTTAGGAAAATCCGCGTGGCGATATGAAAAATGGAAATCTTGGTTTGTTATTGTGTGTATATTTCCTTTCATGTCGACAGCATTCGCGGAAATCAAGACATCGCTTAAACAACGGCCGAAACAACCGGCATTTGTTTTGACAGTACCGCCGATTGTGCCCGGAATAGAACACAAAAATTCCAACCCTCCTAATTCGTTTGTGATGAGAAATTTTCTTAAAAGTGTGTTTTGAAGGCCGGCATAGCATGTGATGCTATTGTTGTTTTTAACAATTTGTTTAAAATAAGGGGAGGCGAGTTTAATGACAACGCCGCTTATTCCGCCATCGCGAACAAGTAAGTTTGAGCCACCGCCCAATACATAAACAGGAACTTCTTCCGGTTTAATTTTTAAAAAAGATATCAAGTCATTTAAATCTTTTGGGATAAACATTGCTTCGGCATTTCCGCCGACGCCGAGCCATGTATGTTTGCTCATCGGCTCTTCATAGCAGATTTTGCCCGCAATGTTGTCAAAAAGATGTATGAGTGTTGATGCCATCTTAAAAATCCTTGTCTTCAGCCGAAACATTACGCCTTGTCAGGGCTAGCAACATTCCCATGCTCAAGGCTGATGCAAAAATAGAAGAACCGCCATAAGAGATAAATGGTAATGTCATACCTTTTGTCGGAATAAGATACAGTGTTGAAGCCATGTTGATAATACCTTGTAAGCCGAAAGCCGCCGACAAACCTGCTGCGGCATAGATGATGAAAAGATTGTTGTCTTTTAAGGATAATCTCAGACCGCGCAATACGATAACGGCGAACAGGATAATCAAAAGCAGACAGAGCCATACGCCAAATTCTTCACCTGCAACGGCAAAAATGAAATCTGTATGCGCATCAGGTAAATGCAATTTGACGACACCTTCTCCGGGGCCACGACCGAGCAGGTTTCCGTTTTCAAAAGCTTCCATTGATTTTTTGACTTGATAACTCATTTCACCGCCGGAAAAAAGAAATTGTTGCACACGATCGTGAACGTGTCCGAGCGTGAAATAAGCGCCGATACCGCCCAAAATACCGATACAACCTAAAACCGTAATTAAAACAAGAGGAATGCCGGCTAAAAACAATTGAAACCCCCAAATACACGATACGAAGATGGTGCTTCCAAAGTCCGGCTGAGAAATCAAGATGGCGCATGTCACAAGAAATAAGCCGGCAGAAAGTAAGCCGCCAGGGAAATCTTCAAATTTTTTCGAGCCTTCTAAGAGCCATGCCGAAACAACAATGAAAGTCGGCTTAATAAATTCGGAGGGTTGCAAGGTCAAGCCGAAAATGCGAATCCAACGCGAGGCGCCTTTGGTCTGGTAGCCGGCAAAAAGGGTGAATATTGTTAAGATAAAAAAGGCAATATAGCCGAGAATCGCAAGACGTCTGATGTTTTTAAGGCGCATCATTGAAGTTGAAAACAAAATCAATAGGGCCGCAAAAATAAATACAATTTGTTTTTTTATGAAATGATAGTCTGAAAAATTGTTGGTACGAGCCACAGCCGGACTTGCAGAGAAAACAAGAAATGCGCCGATAAAAATAATCAGCAGAATAAGAGCTAGGGTGAGTTTATCAACCGTCCACCACCAGTTTGCAATTCTTGAGCGACTTAATCTTGAAAATGTTGCCATATAAGATATCCTCTAGAATTTGATGAGTGATAAAAAGCCTAAAAATGCGGCAATGAAACCTGCAAGCCAGAAACGAAGGACGACCTTGCGTTCGGACCAACCGCATTGTTCAAAATGATGATGAATCGGCGCCATTTTGAAAAATCTTTTGCCCGTGCGTCTGTAATAAAAAACTTGGATCATGACAGACACCGTTTCAGCCACAAAAACAAAGCCGACAATGGCAAGTAATATCTCTTGTTTTAAGATAACGGCGACGGTTCCTAAAAGAGCGCCCAAACTCAATGAGCCCGTGTCGCCCATAAAGACTTTTGCTTTTGGGGCGTTGTAGTATAAAAAGCCGAGGCATGCGCCGACGATCGATGCGCAAACAACTGCGATTTCAGCGCTTCTTGGGATATAAGGAAAGGCAAAGTTAAGGGCAATCGGATTGCCGACAATATAGGCCATGACGGCAAAAAATGTGAAGCTCAAAATGAGCAAACCTGTTGCCAAGCCATCCAATCCATCACTTAAATTGACGCCGTTCGAGGTGCCTGAAATAACGACGACGGCAAACGGAATATAGAGCCAAGATAAATTGAAGATAAATCTGAAATACGGGATATATAAAATATTATCGGAGGCATTTGGGGTAGCCGCAGTAATGATGGTTGCGACCATCACGGCTGTCATGAACTGGATAAACAATTTTGCTTTTGCTGTCAGGGCATTCGGGGTTTCTTTTGTAACTTTGATATAATCATCAATAAAACCGGTTAAACCGTAAATCAACAAAACGATGAGGCTCACCCAAACAAAGTGATAGGAGGTGTTGGCAAATAAGAGAACGGAAAAAACAGCCGAGCCCAAAATAAGCAAGCCGCCCATTGTCGGAGTGCCTTGTTTTGTTTTAAGATGCGACTGCGGACCATCTGTTCTGATGGGTTGTCCGTGGTGTTGATGTTTATGCAAAAGAGCAATGACAGGTTTTCCCAAAACAAGCACTAAGATAAGCGATGTGAAAAGTGCTAAAAAAGCTCTGATGATAACATTTGATTGAAATCCGAATGTGGAAAGTAACATTTTTTCGTCCTTATGAATTTAAATTAATTTTCAATCATTATAAGAACGAAATATTAAAATAAGTCTTAAAGCAAAAAAAAATTTAAGCAAAAAAAACTTGACAAAATAGGAAAATTGCGGCTAATATAAAAGCAATCGAGAAAATTATTAACCCCAAAATATTATGAAAAAAATATTATTATTCATCATCGCATGCGTTGCGATGTTCGGTTGTGCCAAAGAAGAGCAACCTGATTCCTATCTCGTTGAAGGTGACAAAGTCACTTTGACCTCACAAGGCAAAACTTCGACCGTATCGCTTGATTTCTTTTCCATGCATTACACTTCTAACCTTTTGTTTTATGAAGAGATTTCTTCACAAAACGGGGTAATGGTTGGAAAAAAGAGCTTTAGCGATCCGCACGAGGTTCGTGTTTCAGCTTACATGTATGAGGGGAACTTTGAAATTCGCCGCGTCGATTATTCGACTGCATACATTGTGTGGATTCTCACGCCATCCGGCGAAATGCAAGAGAAAAATCTGGATTTCTACTACACGGTTACTGAAGTCTACCATGATGGTGAAAAGATCGCTTCACCGGATTATCGATTCAGCGCAGGAGATATGGTTTTGACGCCCCTTGAGCTCTCGAAAGAGAGGCCCGATGTTTATGACCTGTGGGAATTTAAATTCCCGATAACAGTGTTTAACGGGCACACAGGTGAAACCATCAAAGAGTTCGAGCTGGTTTTACAAACAAAGCTCTTGTTTGACTGGATTTGACCGGAAATGCAGAAAACTCAACCGATGAAATGGTTGAGTTTTTCTGTTTTTACAGCCCGTGACTTAAATTTACTTATACCTTAACTTAAATGTATTTCCCGTTTTCTTGCTCAATTTTTCTGCTTCTTCAATGGTGTAGATACGCTTTTTTTCGTAGTTTCCTGTTAAGAAATCATCAAGCGAGTGATAAAATCTGCCACCGACAATAAAGGGGGCGTTTTGTTTACTTGCAGATAGCATTTCTTCACACTGAGATTGATTTTCACAAGATTTTTTATTTGCAAACAAATCAAGCGTTGCATAATATTTGCCGCCGACTTCAAAGGATTTTCCTTGTGATGCGGCATCCAAAATATCTTGGCAGTTTTGCGCATTGTCACAAGCGGCGCCATGTGTCATTAAATCCGCCGTTGCATAAAGTTTGTCATCGATTTGATAAAATCTGTTATCGTATTTGGTGTATTCCGTCACATTTGCCTTTGTCCCCTCAGCTTTTTGCTCACAACCGGCTTCAGCAAGACAATAAATGGTCAGCGGTGTTGTATTACCCCAAACGGTGTTATATTCTTGTCCGATGGCATAAAAAATATCTCCTATCATTTCTGGATTCCCCTCAATGACAAGTGATGTTAAATTCGGTGTATGCGCAAAAACAGCAGTTTCAATCGTCGTTACTGTAGCCGGCACAATAAGACTTGTTATGTGTGAGCCGTCAAAAGCGGCAAATTCGAGTGTTGTAACAGATGAAGGGATGGTCAGGCTCGAAAGATTTATTGTGTCCCAAAACAGAGCTCTTGGAATACTTGTTAATGAATTTGGAAGGTTGACCTCTGAAAGATTATGGCAAGAGGAAAAACTGTTTTCAATAGATGTCAGCGAATCCGGAAGAGAAATACTTGTCAAACCGCTATAAGCAAAAGCTTGAGATTTTATCTTTTCAACATCATTCATCCCATCAACGGTCGAGAGGTTTTTAGCCCCATCGAAGGCAGCTTTACCGATGGATGTAATACCATCTCCGACCGTGACACTTGTTATACCGGTACCCCATGGTGCGCTTGTTATATAATCATCTTCACCGATTTTTATTTGTTCAAAATCTCCCATTTCGCCGGTGCCGGTGATTGTCAATTTTCCGCTTTCATCCAAGGTCCAATTGCAATTATCGGCATATACATAAGGGTCTTCATCCGTACCTTCACCTGAACGTGTGCCGCAAGTGCCGGATGATGCCGCATGTGCATTAAAACTTAAAATCAACCCTAAAATTAAAACTGTTTTTTTCATAATTTTTCTCCTATTTGTTTAAGTCATACAAAAAAAAATCCATCTTGAAAACTTCAAAACGGAGGAGCTACTAAACTGTCAGGTTACAGTTCGTTTTATTCGCCGCAAAACTTGCGCTTATATCAACGACTCCTCTCTAAAAGGAGTTCAAACCTGATGTGTTTAGTAAACACCGCAACCATTTTGGTTACAAGTTTATTATGCTATAAATAAAATCAAATGTCAAACAAAAATGCCACCGAATTTTAAATTCAGCGGCATTTGTTTTTTTATCGGAAAAATCAGATTTCAGGCACGGATGCTTCCGTCTTCTTCTCCGAGGCGACAGGTTTGTCCTTCGATTTATCTATCTTTTCGCCTTTTAAGACGGCATTGATTTCATCACCGGTTAAGGTTTCGTATTCCATCATTGCTTTAGCAAGCGTTTCCCAATCTTTCTTTTTCGTTTTTAAAATCTTCAAAGCTTCATTATGAGCATCCGTGACCAAACGTTTGATTTCAGAATCAACCAAACGCGCCGTTTCTTCGCTCATATTTTGGTTTTGTGTGACACTGCGACCAAGAAAAACCTCGTTTGAATTATCGGCGTATTGAATCGGCCCCAACAAATCGCTCATGCCCCATTCGGTCACCATAGAACGCGCCAAATTTGTTGCACCCGCAATGTCTGAGGATGCACCGGATGTGACGGCATCGTAGCCGAATTTCAATTCTTCCGCTGCGCGACCGCCCATCAAAATCGTGAGCCTTGAAAGCATTTTGGCACGCGTATAGGAATATTGGTCTTTTTCAGGCAACTGCTGAACCATACCGAGCGCTCTTCCTCTCGGAATAATCGTTGCTTTGTGGATGGGATCGGTCTCCTTTACATTCAGCGAACAAATAGCATGTCCTGCTTCATGGTATGCCGTGAGCATTTTTTCTTTTTCATCCATCGCCATTGATTTACGCTCATTGCCCATCAAAACTTTGTCTTTGGCTTCGTCAAAATCTTGCGCCGTGACCTTGCGTTTGTCTTTGCGCGCAGCAAGCAGCGCCGCTTCATTCACAAGATTTGCCAAGTCTGCGCCCGAAAAACCGGGTGTTCCTCTGGCAACAACAGCTAAATCAACATCTTTGGCTAAAGGAACTTTTTTAACATGGACCTTCAAAATTTCTTCACGGCCTTTGATGTCGGGATTACTGACAGCAACCTGTCTGTCAAAACGACCGGGTCTTAAAAGCGCCGGATCTAAAACATCAGGTCTGTTTGTTGCTGCAATTAAAATGACGTTTTCGTTTTCTTCAAAGCCATCCATTTCAACAAGGAGTTGGTTCAATGTTTGCTCACGTTCGTCATTGCCGCCACCCAAACCTGCGCCTCTGTGACGACCGACAGCATCAATCTCATCAATAAAAAGCAGGCATGGGGCATTTTTCTTTGCTTGGGCAAACATATCCCTCACACGCGATGCGCCGACACCGACAAACATTTCAACAAAGTCTGAACCCGAAATTGAGAAAAACGGCACATCAGCTTCACCAGCGACGGCTTTGGCAAGCAAAGTTTTGCCCGTTCCCGGAGGTCCGACGAGCAAAACGCCCTTCGGAATACGTCCGCCGAGCCTTGAAAACTTTTTCGGATCTTTTAAGAAATCAACAACTTCTTCAAGTTCTTGCTTCGATTCGTCCGCACCGGCAACATCTGCAAAAGTGACCCTTTTGGTGTTTTCTATCAATCTTGCGCGTGATTTTCCAAAACTCATGGCCTTGTTGTTGCCGGAATTTGCTTGGCGCATAAAGAAAATCCAAACACCGATAAGAAGCAACATAGGAAACCACGAAACAACAACGCCCCAAAATGTTGTTGAACTCGTATCAACAGGTTTGGCATTGACTTTGACCCCGTTTTTGCGCAAGGTTTCTACCATGGTGGGATCATATGGTGCATAGGTGTAAAAACTTGTGCCATCAATCATCTTGCCATAAACATCGGGACCGCTGAGCGTGACTTCGGAAATACGCTTGTTTTCAGCTTCGGTCATAAAATCGGAAAAGGCTAATTTCTCATTTGAAACCCGCTCGGTGTTCGCGCCGCTCAAGCTGATAAACAAAAACAAACCCAAAAAAATGAGCGCCCAAATTAAAAAATTTTTATTCGTTTTCATGAAATAAATTCCTTTTCTTTAATCTCATTACTATATAGAAATCTTAAAATCAAAACTCAAGGGTGTTGGCTTTCTATTCTTCTCCGAATTTTGTGTTAATCAGAACTGAAAGTACGTCAATAGCTCTTTGAGCCTGTCTGCCTGTTGCTTTGATATGTATTACTGTCCCTTTTGAGGCAGCGAGCATCATCAGTCCCATAATCGAATCACCTTGAACAGTTTGTCCCTTGCGCGAAACGAAAACTTCGGCATCAATATCTTCAATTGTTTTCACAAAAGTTGCCGCAGCTCTGGCGTGCAATCCTTTCTCATTTTGGATTGTTAAATCTTTTTCTAACATTGTGTCGACCATTTTAGTGTCCCAAAATTTTTGATGCAATGTTGATATATTTTTTGCCGGCTTCTTCGGCAGCACTTGCCGCATCTTTCAAATCGACTGTTGAACGAAGACCTGCGAGCTTGATTAACATAGGTAAATTAAGACCGGCAACAACTTCGACTTTTTCTTTATCTAAAAGCGAAATGGATAAGTTGGAGGGTGTGCCGCCGAACATATCCGTTAAGATGACAACACCGGAACCGTCATTGACTTGACGCGCTTTTTCCAAAATCTCATCTCGCCGTGACTGAATGTTGTCATTAGGGAAAATGCCGACTGTGGCAATGTTTTTTTGCGGACCCACAACATATTGCATGGCTTTTACAAATTCTTCAGCCAAAGAGCCATGCGTGACTAAAACCAAACCTATCATTTATTTGTTCCGCCAACCCAAGATTTAATTGCGCCGAATGAGTTGATAACATCTGCCTTACTTTTGGCTTTAATCCATTCATCGGCACGTGTTTGACGACCATGAAACACAATTTCTTCCACATTTTCAACAGGCACACCATAAACACGCTGAACAATTTCGCTCTGCAGTTCAACAATCATGACAAATTCACGCTCTGCCAAAATATTTTTTGTTTCTGGGTCAATGTTATCCAGACGAACGGCTAATCTTTCATCGCGTTTCAATAACGCCGTTTCTTTGCCGTCAAATTCCAAAACAGGGTCAACCGGCGTTCCGGGACGCGCATCAATAAACACGGCGAGCTCGCCATATTTATTTTCAATAATCTCATAAAAGTCCTGCTTTTCAACAAGTGTGTAATATTGTGTTTCCATAAAATTTTCCTCGTTTGATTAAAATTTATAATAGCGTAGCATAAAGCATATTTTAAAGGCTGTCAAATCTTTGCGGCAAGTTATCGGCTAAAATTACCGTTTTTCGCCGTTAGTTCAATTGAAGCTTTTTTATGCGCGCTTTTATCTTCCGATTCTTTTTCTTTTGAATCCTTGTTTTTTAAATATTTAAGATCAATTTTTTCTTTCTTTTGATTGAATTTTGCTTTCCTTTTTTTGACATCTTGTCCGGACTTTTGCAAAATGAGTTCGGCAAGCTTGATTTCATCCAATTTTTCTTCGCCGGCTTTAATAATATCTTTCATGTCTAAGTTTTTAGCCGCTTTTTGTCCGCCTAAATTTTCAACTTTTTTAATGCCTCGGGCAGCTTGAATAATTTTACCGTCTTCAACTTTGCCTTTTATGCCGAGTTTTTTAGAAATGTCTTTTTTGATGACTTCCTGTTGCATTTCTTGAGGTCTGAAAGTTGCTTCCTGCATGCCAAACGCAACCGTTTTTTCGCTCAGACCTTTCAAACCGGCCTCTTTTGCCAAATTATGCGCAATATGCAACGCCTCCATTTTGCCTGCATCTTGTTGAGATTTGATGGTGTCAAGCGTTTCCTTTTGTTTGAGGGCTTGTTTTTCTTCCATGCTCAAGCCTTTTAAGAGCCTGTTATCTTCGGCTTCATCTTCTATTTGCCTGATCGGGGCAAAGGTATATGTATAATCGTCTTCATCTTCCTCGTCTTCATCATAGACTTCGCGTACTTTTTTGCGAAGTTTTTGTAAACCGATCGGTAAGTTCTTTTCAGCTTTTTTCAGCTTTTGGGGTTTTTCTTTTTGAATTGTTTCCTGATATGCTTCGGCTTCAAGCGCATTATTTTTGAGAGTTAAATGCTCGCGTATATCAAAACCGTTCTTCTTCCATGCAAAAGAAGATTCTTCTTGCTTTTTTTCTTTGTTATCTTTTTTATCTTCTTTTTTAACAACAGTATCTTCCTTTAATCAACAGAAAGCATTATGCAACGATAAAATCTGTTTGTCAAAATGATTTTAAGAATTAGACACTTTATTGGTTGTATATAACCATAATTGTTTCATCGGGCAAAATAAGCGGTTTGACATCTATAATCGAAGCATCATCAAGTTCAAGCTTAAAGGGGGCGCATATTTCAAAAATGTGGTGAAACATGTGTTGTTTTAAGTTGTTCCAATTTTCAACTTTTTTAAAGAAAAATTGTTGCATCTCAAAAACTTCCATAATGTTTGGCAAGTTTTGCAACATTTTAATGTCTGACTTAAAAAGCCTTAAATAAGCGGTATTAAAATATTTTAATCTGCCGTCTTGTTCAAAAATTAAAGTGGCTTCAGAGATGTTGTCTAAGATGCTTTTTTGAACGTTTTCAAGCTCATGAATCGTGCGCTCCGCGGCTAATTTATCCGACACATCTTCATAGGCAAAAATAAGTCCGTTCGGGTGAGGGGACACAAGACGCCTTAAGGTGCGATCATCGGGCAAATGCAAGAGGTTTTCTTTAGCTTCCAACAAATTAGAAAAGAGTTCGAGCTGATTTTTTTTGTATTCCTTAAAATCGCTGATATCAGGCAGTAATCTTTTGTTGCGAATCATATCTAAAAATGAGGAAAAAGAAAATTTTTGCTCTAAGTCTTCGGGTGTTAAGCCCCACATGTCAACAAACGATTTGTTGTAAAAAACAAGCTCCGCTTTGGAATCAAAGATGGCAAACGCCGTTCCAAGTGCAGACAAGACTTCCAAATGTGCGTTTTGATGGACCTTGAAATGGCGCTTGACCTCGCTGAGTTCCGTCATATCAATCAATTGTCCGCTAATCCCTATTTTATCAAGTTTTTCTTCATTATGAAACGGTGTTTCTTTCATCTCAAAATAATGCGCCGTTCCGCCAAGCACGATTTGAACATTCTTTTTTTGAGGCTGGTTTGTCTCCGACGCTAATTTTGAGAGTTTGTCAGAAGCCTTTTCCCATTCGGATTTTTCATGCTCTTTGAGGAGTTCTTTTTTGGATGTAACGCCTAAAAATTCGGCATATTTTTTGTTGACGACGGTGAGCTTTCGGTGTTGGTCTTTTAAATAAACAGGGGTCGGTAAATGATCAATTAAATCTTCTAACATTTTGATGTATGTGTCTTTTTGTCGGCATTGCTCTTCCATATCTTCAATTTTGATTTGTTCAGCACTCAAATCTCTAAACCAAAGCATATCGCAATATAAATTGCCGTCTAATGCATTGATTCGGCTTGCAAAAACACGTATGCCTCTTTTTGTGGTTTTGAGGGTGAAGGTGTCTTCAAAAGTGACACCTTCTTCTTGCATAAGTGCTAGATATTTTTTTAGGCGCTCGGCATCTTCTTTATAAAATACCGATAAAACGTCTTCAAAACTTGATTGTATGCCATTTTTTAAATCAAGCATAACGGCAAGCCGTCTTGAACAGCGCTCTTTTGTCGTCTTGAGAGGATCTTTGATGGCTGTATCGGGATAGATGAAGGCAAAGTAACCGTCTTTGGAGGCAAAAATCGTTTCAGCATAACGTTGTCTGTCGCGTTTGAGAAAATAATTTTTTTGTTTTTGCCTTAATAATTTAATCTTGAAATTAATAACAGCGACGGCCAAAACAGCACACGTGACCACGCTCAAATAGCATAATATTGTCAAACCGTTTACATCCATTTTATTGTCTCAAATTAAAAAATAATCGTTGCCAGTTTTGAAATTTTATATTATAAAGAACTTCTCGTAAATCTTTTTTTTTGTAAAGTGCAAAAAATGTGGACGCTTGCTTTTGATACGACAACAAACTTTTGTTCAATTGCTTTAATGAAAGATGATAAGGCAAAATCTGTTTTTTCATCTGAAATGACCTTCGGACAAAGTGAAGTTCTTATTCCAAAGATTGAAGAAATGCTCAAAATCAATGAAATAGGCTTTCAAGAGCTTGATTTGCTTTGTGTTTGCACAGGTCCGGGGTCGTTTACGGGTGTGCGCTCATCAATTGCAGCTGCAAGAGCTTTCGGGCTCGGTGCAAAAAATCTGACTTTGTGCGGAGTTAATGCCTTTGATATATATGCACACACTTTAGAGCCGCATCAATATGCCGATCGTGTGGCGGTGATTATTGAAACAAAACGTGAAGACTTCTATGTGTGTTATTTTGACGCGCATTTAAATAAAACAGGAGCTCCGAAAACAGCTTTTTATGAGGATATTATCCGTGATTTGAAAGGTCATAGTGTGACATTTGTCGGGGACGGCGTTGAAAGATTTTTATCAAAGCCGAGCGGACTTCATGTGCATGATGTATGTTTTCAAACACATCCGAATGTGGAGGTTTTAGTGCATATCGGTTCTTTCAAATTTCAAGGAAAAAAGACCGATTTTCCAAAACCGCTCTATTTAAAAGCGGCAGATGTCTGTGTAAAATAAAAAAAAAGCTGGAAATTAAAATTGTAAGGCTGTATTTAAATATATATTTTTGTTAACTTTCATTTTTTAAAGAGGTATTTAAAGTGACCAGATCAGAATTTATTGCAAGAATTGCGGCCAAGAATCCAAACTTAACGATTAAAGATGTTGAAAAGATTGTTCGTGTCGTTTTCGGAACGATTATTGATACACTTGCCGAAGGCAAGCGCGTTGAGTTCAGGGGATTTGGTTCTTTTTCGGTTCGCACACGTTCGCCTCGTGTGGCAAAGAACCCGAAAACGCGCGAAAAAGTTTCTGTTGAAGAACGTCGCGTGACACACTTTAAAATGGGTAGAGAACTCCAAAATATGCTTAACCCGAAAAAATAATCTTTTTTAGGAGGGAAATATGAATTTTATTCGCAGTCTGATTGAACTTCCGATTTTTGTTTTAATCATTGTGTTGGCCGTGATTAATGATGATTATACAAAATTTTCTTTCAAACCGTTTGAAATCAGTGTGACGGTTTCTCTCAGTGTTTTGATCTTAGGACTGTTCTTTCTCGGCTATTTTGTCGGGCGTTTGGACGGGTATGTGGCCGGTGCACCGCTACGTGCACAACTGCGGGAGAACAAAAAAGCACATAAGGCTCTGAATAAAGAACACGAAAAGTTGACTTCAAATTTTTCGCATTTGCAAGAAGATTTTCAACGTATGAAAGCTGCAGCTCCCCAAGAGGCTAAAGGGCTTTTTTCAAAATTCAAAACGCTTTTCGTATTTAAGAAAGACTAGACAAGGCATTTAAAATGAATTGGTTTATCAATATCGTTCGGCCGAAGATTCAAAAAACGACACCAAAGGAAATTGCAAACAATATGTGGGTCAAGTGCCCCAATTGCAATCAGATGCTGTTTTCAAAAGAGCTCAAAAAGTCGCTTTATGTTTGCACGTCGTGTGGACATCATTTGAGACTCTATGTTGACAAGCGTCTTAAAATGCTCTTTGATGATGAAAATTTTGTTTTGGTTGAGTTGCCGAAGCTTTCAGATGATCCGATTAAGTTTAAGGATTCGCAAAAATACACGGACAGGCTCAAAAACAACCGTAAAGCGACGGAAAATGAAGATGCTTTGAAAATTGCAACGGGTAAAATCGGCGGTGTTGACGCTATTGTCGCTGCGATGGATTTTTCGTTTATGGGCGGTTCGATGGGAACTGTTGTCGGGGAAGGGATTGTTAAAGCTGCTGAATTTGCATTGAAACACAAGATTCCGCTCATTACGGTTGCTTCTTCGGGTGGCGCACGGATGCAGGAAGGTATACTATCGTTGATGCAAATGGCGCGGACAACAGCGGCAATCAATCTTTTGAAAGAAAAGGGTATTCCGTTTATTTCTATTTTGGCCGACCCGACAACGGGCGGTGTTTCGGCTTCATTTGCAATGCTCGGAGATATTAATATTGCCGAAACGGGTAGTTTAATCGGTTTTGCCGGTCAACGTGTGATTGAACAAACAATCAGAGAAAAACTGCCTGAAAATTTTCAACGTGCCGAATATTTGAAAGAGCATGGTATGGTTGATATTGTGGTTGACAGGCCAAATCTGAAAGATGAACTTGTCAAAATTCTCAAGATTTTAACAAATAAAAACAAAGCTTTAGACTGATTTTGATAACATCAAATGCGCAAACCACTGGCGTCAGCCAGTGGAAAGCGAATTCCAAGCCGACTTTCAGTCGGATTGGCAAGCGCAGCTTGGAGGGAACGGAGATACCTCCGGCGTTAGCCGGATGGTTCTTCATTAAAAAAAGACTGCGTGCTTTTAAGGGCGCGCAGTTTTTAGATGTATGGGAAGGCTAGAGATATTCCCTCTCGGGAAGGCGCAAACAACGGATATGTACCCGGAAGCGATTCTTAGCAGATACCCAAAACACGTAATACCCTTCAATATGGGTTTCTGCGGGGACAATTTCCCATTCCTCGCTTTGATTTTGGAGCAGAAAAGCCCCATTTACATCTCTTAATGCCTCTCTCTCATAGAGAGAATAGGCAAAAAATTCTTTTTTCTCCTCGTTAAGGAAACCAATTCCTTTCGAAGTCTTCACCAGGAATAGATGTTCCTGAGGAACGACTGGCCCTTTAGGGGAACTTTCAAAATATGGAGCATATATGGTCCTTATTTCATATACTTCTCCCCATTCTGAAGGACACTCAATCGGTAGAGCGACCATCTGGGCGTTGGCGAGGATAGATGTGAGGATTGTGGCGAGGATTATTAAAATTTTTTTCATAATTTTTTTGGTTTTATACAGGTTATCCAAATCCTGCTTTTTTATAGATTTAACATTATTTGATTGCATGTATAAAACAAATTATTATGAAAAAGCTTTTTAAGCCCCAACGTGTAATTAACATCGTTTATCCATAATAATTTGTTTCATTTAAAGATATTGTATCATAAACGTACGTTTAAATCAGTCAGGTATTTTCATCTTTTTGAATTTTTAATTCATTGTTTTTCCTACAAATGCTTTTTATAAAAAATGCTTGATTTAAACGTACGTTTAAATCAGTCTTCAGACGAGCTGAAAAAGCAGTGTATAAGAGTTATCGGTTTGCGTTAGAAGAGGTCTATCCGTTTTTCAGGGCAGATGCTGGTATTTGATGGTAAAAAAGTTGTGAATTATGCGCTGAAAAAAGCAAAAATTTATTGCATATCGACAGCAAATATCTTAAAAATATAGAAAGTTAATAAAATCTAAAGATGGAGTATAAATATATGCTGTCAAAATTGATGGGACTGTTTTCTGCTGATATGGCAATCGATTTAGGAACGGCTAACACGCTTGTATATGTGCGTGGACGCGGTATTGCATTAAATGAGCCTTCTGTTGTGGCTATTCAACAGGATGGGGGCAAAAAGCAGGTTTTAGCTGTTGGTAACGATGCAAAGCAAATGCTTGGCAAAACACCGGGGAATATTCAGGCTATTCGTCCCTTAAAAGATGGTGTGATTGCTGATTTTGAAATTGCTGAAGAAATGATTAAGTATTTTATCAGAAAAGTGCATAATCGCCGCACATTTGCAACGCCTTTGATTATTATTTGTGTACCGTCCGGCTCGACTGCAGTTGAGCAACGCGCTATTCAAGAATCGGCAGAAGCAGCAGGAGCGAGAAAAGTTTGGCTTATTCCCGAGCCGATGGCGGCCGCTATCGGGGCAGGTCTTCCCGTGACAGAACCGACAGGTTCAATGGTGGTTGATATCGGTGGTGGCACCACTGAGGTTGCCGTGTTGTCATTAGGTGGTATTGTTTATGCTAAATCTGTTCGTGTCGGTGGTGACAAAATGGACGGAGCAATTGTTTCTTATATCAGACGCAATATGAATTTGCTTGTCGGTGAGAGCAGTGCGGAACGTATTAAAAAGAAAATCGGATGCGCTTGTCCTCCCTCGAAAGGTGAAGGTGAGACAATGGAGATTAAGGGGCGTGATTTGCTCAACGGTATTCCAAAGGAAATTGTTGTTTCGGAACGCCAGATAGCAGAAGCTTTGTCTGAACCTGTTGCGCAAATTGTTGAATCTGTTAAGGTTGCGCTTGAAAATACAGCTCCCGAACTTGCCGCTGATATTGTGGATAAAGGCATTGTCTTGACAGGAGGCGGTGCGCTTCTTAAAAACTTGGATTTGGTTTTGCGCGATGCCACGGGGCTTCCCGTTTCGGTTGCCGAAGAGCCTTTGGCTTGTGTGGCGAAGGGAACAGGAAGAGCCTTAGATGATTTGCAAAAATTCAAAGGTGTTTTGTCATCTATGTATTAATTTTTGGCGTTGATTTGAGGGAGAATAACTGAAATGAAACGCCGTCGCGTCTTGTTTATACGTTTAAGTCAATTCAGACTGTTTTTGCGTAAACTTGTTGTGACGCTTGTTTGTATATCCGCTTTCGGCTTAATGATTTTAAGCAAAGCGGATAATGCGCATTTAAATAAAACGGAAGATATGGTTTCGCGCATTTTAAATCCGATTATTCGTGTGATACAATTGCCGGCCGATGGAATCTATTTTGTTTGTGAAAAAATACGTGATGTGGTAAGGGTTTATGCAGATAACAAGGTTTTGAAAAATGATGCTGCGCAGGTTGACTATTTAAAAAACAAAATGCAGGCTCTTAAAATCGAAAATGAGCTTTTATCGCAAATGCTTTCGTATACACCTCCACCGGATGCCGAGTTTGTGACGGCAAAAGTGATTGCCACGGAAGGAGATGGTTTTTCACATTCGCTTATTGCGTATGTGCTGCAGGAAAAGAAAATTCAAAAAGGACAAGTTGTTCTTTACAAAGAAGCGGTCATCGGGCGCGTGGATTCGGTTCATGGGGCTTATGTTCGAGTGATGCTTATCAGCGATATTAACTCTAAAATCCCGATTATTGTTGAACGCAGCCGTGAGAAAGGAATTTTATCAGGAAACAATACCTCTGTTTTAAATTTGGTTTTGACTTCGCCGGCGGCTGATATCAAAAAAGGTGATAAGATTGTCACTTCAGGTGTCGGAGGCATTTTCCCGAGCAATCTTCCCATGGGCTTTGTATTCAATGTTTCACAGGAATCTATTTTAATTGAGCCTATTTATTCTATCGAAAAAATAGAATATGTTAAAATTGTTCATTATGCTTTGGAGCAAGATACACTTCAAGAAAGTCTGAAAAAATGAAAGAATCTTTTACGGAAATTTTGACAGGCTGTTTCAAAAGGTATTTTCCTCTTTTGATGGCGCTTTTGTTTGTATTGATTTCTTTTGTGCCGATACATCTGCCTTCATGGCATATTTTGAAGCCGGATTTTGCCATCATATTTTTATACTTTTGGGCGTTATACAGAAGCGATTTGTTTGGCATTGTTTCAGTGATTATTCTCGGACTTGCCGTCGATAGTTTGAGCGGCGCCCCCTTTGGGATGAACATTATTGTCTTTGTGTTTGCATATATTCTAACGCTCAGATATGCGAACTATGTCAATGTCAAACCGTTTTTTATCAGTTGGGTCGGATTTGCCTTTGTTTGTTTTATTTCGTTTTTTTTGAAATGGATTTTATTTTCGGTTTATTATAAAACCTTTTTAAGTTTTTTGCATATTTTAATCAATTGTGCCGAAACGATTTTGATTTATCCGTTGATTGCAAGGCTCAATATGTATGTGCAAAATGAGTTTTTAGGCGGAGATGAGATTTTAGATGAATAGAGATAATGATAAAGGAAAAATTTTGCTCGCAAGGACAATGTTTGTGGCTTTGGGGAGCTTTTTTCTGCTTTGTTCTTTAATTGTTCGCCTTTATTATTTACAGGTGCTCAAAGGGGAAAAATATAAAACATTATCTGACGAAAACAGAATTGCAACGCGTGTGCTTATTCCGCCGAGGGGTATCGTTTATGACAGAAACGGGGAATTGCTCGCTTCAAATGAGCAGAATTTTCAAGCACTGATTATTGCCGAACAAACGCCGAGTATTGACGCAACTCTTGAAAGTTTCAAAAAATTGATTGCGCTAAATGAGCATGAAGAAGCAAGGGTTCGGCGCGAAATTAAAAACAACAGGCGGTTTGTGCCGGTGAAGCTCAAAGACAATCTCTCTTGGGATGAGGTGGCGATTTTGCAACTCTATGCGCCTGATTTGCCGGGGGTGATTATTGATGATGGCTTAAACAGGGTTTATCCGCTTGGAAAATATACGGCACATTTTTTGGGTTATGTCGGGGCTGTTAATCAGGCTGAAAAAAATGACGAGCCGTTGCTCTCTGTTCCGGGGTTTAAAATCGGCAAATCAGGGCTTGAAAAACTTTGGGAAAAAAAGCTTAGAGGTGTCGGCGGAAATATTAAGCTTGAAGTGAATGCGTATGGGCGTGTGATGAAAGAAATTGAGCGCCAAAACGGGCAGGAAGGTCAAACGGTTCATTTAACGATTGACGCGCGCCTGCAAAAAGCGGCTCAAGATGCTTTTCAAGATCAAAGCGGTGCAGCTGTTGTTTTAGATGTGCACAGCGGTGAGATTTTAGCTTTTGTTTCGGTGCCCTCTTTTGACCCGAATCTGTTTACGACGGGAATATCTGTGAAAGACTGGCAGGATTTGCTCGGAAATGAGCGGAAGCCGCTTACAAACAAGGCCGTTTCAGAGCATTATTCTCCTGGGTCGACTTTTAAGATTGTGGTGGCGTTGGCAGCATTGGAAGCCGGCATTATTGATGAAAACACACGATTTAATTGTTCGGGGGCGATGAGCCTCGGAAATCATCAGTTTCACTGTTGGAAACATTCCGGACACGGATCGCTCAATGTGGTTGAAGCTTTGAAACATTCTTGCGATATTTTCTTTTATGAGGTTGCCTTAAAGCTCGGTATTAACAAAATTGCCGAAATGGCAAGGCTTTTAGGACTCGGATCTGATTTTGAGCTTGGTTTTGACAATATGCAAAAAGGGATTGTGCCTGATAAAGAGTGGAAAGAAAAGTATTTGAAAAGCAAGTGGCAACCTGGAGAAACGGTGATTGCGGGCATTGGACAAGGATATGTTTTGACAACACCTCTGCAACTTGCGGTGATGCTTGCAAGAGTGGTCAACGGCGGATATGAAATCAGACCGCAATTTAAAAAGCTTTCTTTGAAAGAGAAAGGCAAAATCAAAAAGCTTCCGATACATATGAAAAACATCGAGATTGTGAAAAAAGGTATGTATGAAGTCGTCAACGGCGAAGGGGGGACGGCAAGGCGCGCTTATATTGATGTGAACGGCGCGAAAATGGGCGGCAAAACAGGCACAACGCAAGTCAGGCGTATTAGTATGGCTGAAAGGCAGAGCGGCATTATCAGAGATGAGAATTTGGCTTGGAAGCTCAGAAATCATGCCCTGTTTGTGGGATATGCACCGCATGACAACCCGAAATATGCGGTTGCTGTTGTGGTGGAACACGGGTCTTCAGGTTCGGGTGTTGCCGCACCGATTGCTTCAAAAATTTTGAAAACAGCATTGGAATTGGGAATATAGAGGGAAAAAAGATGTATGAAGCGGGATTGAAAAAAGAGCTGAGCCTGAAGGAAAAGTTTTTTAGTTTGAGCGGCGGGTATATTATATGTATTTTGCTGCTTACGACGATTGGTCTGTTCACGCTTTATTCTGCGGCGGGCGGAAGTATGACGCCATGGGCGAAAAATCAGCTTGTTCGTTTTGGTTTTTCATTTGCCTTGATGTTTTTTTTGGCTTTTATTGATATTAAAGTTTATCTGAAATATTCGTATTTGGCGTATTTTGCCGTATTGCTGTTGTTGATTGCCGTTGAGGTGTTCGGACACATCGGGATGGGTGCACAACGCTGGATTGATTTGAAGTTGTTTAAGTTGCAACCATCGGAGCTGATGAAAATCAGTATGGTGTTGTTTTTAGCCAAATATTTTCACAGTTCGACGCTTGCGCAAATCGAAAGTATCAGAGGAATTGTTGCTCCTTTGCTGATGGCACTTTTTCCGGCAGCGCTGATTATTTTGCAACCGGATTTGGGAACGGCTTTGATGCTTTTGTTTACGACGATGGTTGTTTTCTTTTGTGTGGGCGTGCAAGTTTGGAAATTTTTATTGCTCGGTGGAGGGGCAGTTGTTTTGGCGCCGATTGCGTGGCATTTTTTGCATGATTATCAAAAAAACAGAGTATTGACGTTTTTAAACCCTGAAAGAGATCCGCTCGGGAGCGGATATCATATTATTCAATCCAAAATTGCACTCGGGTCCGGCGGGGTGTTTGGTAAGGGTTTTTTGAACGGCACACAGAGCCATTTGAACTTTTTGCCGGAAAAACACACGGATTTTATTTTTACGATGCTTTCGGAAGAATTCGGGCTTGTCGGCGGGGTGAGTGTGATTTTGCTTAATTTGATTATTATTGCATATGGATATTTGTTTGCATATCGCATTACAAGTTATTATGGTAAGCTTGTGGTGATCGGTTTGAATACAAACTATTTTATGTATGTTTTCATCAATATTGCGATGGTGCTCGGGTTGTTACCCGTTGTGGGAATTCCGTTGCCGTTGATTTCATACGGCGGAACGGTGATGCTTTCGGTGATGGCAAGTTTCGGGATTATTTTATGCATGGATATTAACCGTCATGTCAATTTGGGACGTCACTCGTTTAACGAAGACTAAACTTTAGGTTTTCTTGAAAAAGCTTTTGAGCATTTTATTTTTTCTTTGAGATGGAGGAAAAAATGAAACAAATTGCTTTTTTGCTTATTTTTGTTTTGCTGCTCTTTGCATGTGCAGCAAATAATGCCAATTACAATAAAGAGCTTGAACAATGGGTCGGTCAGCCGGTCAAAGCATTAGAAACCGCGTGGGGCAAACCGACGGGGCAAAAGATAATTTCGGCAAACACACGTGTTTTAACATATACAAAAACAAGCGAATATTTTGTGCCGACGGAATATTATTACGACAATCTTGGCTGGGGAGCGACCGATTTGGTTTATGATCCGTTTTTCGGCGAATATGAGATGACACCTTATGCGCAAATTGTCGATACGGAAGTTCAAGGGATATGCCAGACATCGTTTGTGGTGAATGACGGCGTCATTCGGTCGTATCAATGGCGCGGAAACGGGTGTCAATAAATTTTATGGCTTTTCTAAAGCGGTGTTTATTGAAGATGCTCGGATCAGCGCCGGACGAGCCATGATGATTATTGTTTATTTATAACGGAGTTTGAATGTGTTTCCTGTCGGCTTTGAAAGCTTTGAAGCTTCTTCAACGGTGTAGATACGCTTTGGAATAAGTAATGTTCCGTCTGCATTATAGTTTGAGATACTGCCATCAGCATTTACAATACTATAACCACCGTTTTTGTTGTAATTTTTTGTAATGATTTGTCCACTCAATTGATCTGTTTCAATACAGGTTAGAATATTTCCGTTATCGTCATAAGTATAGGAATAGCGCATATTTTTTATCGTTGTTGATATCCCACCTTCCGGTATTATATTAAAATAGTCATTTGTTATATTACCATGACCGTCGTAAACTCTTTGACCTGTTCCCATAAGAATGCTACCATCTTCATTATAGACCGTTAATCTTTCTCTCGTTCCATTTTCCATCAATGTTCGTAAAGTTCCGATACGACCATCAGATAATTCATAATTCGGATCAACGCTTAAATTATATATCCTTTCATTGCGCAATGAACCATCTTCATTATATGATTTTATAGAGCCTGAATACCCTCCGTTATCATCATAAGTGACACTCGTTATATTACTACCATTTGCATAAGAAAGAAGCGCGCCATTGTCATCATATGTGAATCCGCTACCACTTTCTAGACGACTACCGGCTATTAATATACCATCTTCATTATATGTATAAGTAAAATCAGATGACGAGAATTTAACATACAGAGTCTTTGTTCTGTTTCCATTTTCATCTGTCCCATAGGTGACACCATCTCCATCGACAGGTGATGTCCACAGCTCCAGTCCTCTTTTCCAAGATCCGTTAATATAATTATCGCTTTTTCGTGTTGCTGAAAGCAAATTGTTATCATTATCGTAGTTATAGTGTACAATAGTTTCATCAACTCTATTGCTATTTTGTGTGTAGCTGGTATAGGCAATATCAGTTATATTCCCATTATCATCATAGCTGTATCGATAAGTATTCGTTACAACCCCTAATCCTACTCCTATTTCATCAGCGCCCATAACTGTTTTTGAAAGCATATATCCGTTTGATGTATCATAATGTGAAGTTACGTTTTTTTCGCGATAAACACATGTGCCATTTCCTTCATCAATACATCCTTCTGGTATCGCTGCCATAGCTAAATTGGATAGCATTGTTGTTATACTAAAAACCAAAATCCATTTTCTCATGTTTTTTTCTCCTATTTTTTTAGTTATATAAAAAAATCACTTTAGAAAAAAATCCAAAGTGGGAGCTATCAAACTGTCGAGGACAGATTCCCTTATTCGTGCGAAAAATCGCCTTATATCAAGAACTCCCGTTTTTTAGGAGTTATCCCTCGAAGATGTTTGATAAACACCGTAACCAATTTGGTTACATGATTATTAAAGCATATTTTGAGCCGAAAGTAAAGAAAAAAAATCTTTTTTATTAAAAGAAACGGGAAATTAAAAAAAGACCTCTGAAAGGGGTCTTTTCATTTGATGTTGTTTTTTAAGAACATTTTCATCAATTTTTTTAAGTTTGTAATCCGTAAAATAATATTTTTTCTTGAAGCTAGAAGATACCTTCTCAAGTATCTTAATTAAAGAATATCTCATTTTTTTTTAAATAGCAAGTTCATAAAAGGATATATGTCTAAAGATATAAAAAAAACACACCATCTTTTTTCATAAGACGGTGTGTCAGCAAAATAGCTAAAAAAACAGGTTATTCAGCCGTTTCTTGTGTCGCTTCAACAGCATTGCTGTTGTCTTCTAAAGCGGCCGCAGCTGCCTCGCGCTCAGCTAAAATTTCTTTATCATTTTGAGCTGCAACGCGTTTTAAGCTACGAAGAACCGTACCCGTTCCGGCCGGAATGAGGCGACCGACAATCACGTTTTCTTTCAAACCGTAAAGTTTATCAACTTTGCCGGCCACAGCAGCTTCGGTCAAGACACGAGTTGTCTCTTGGAATGATGCTGCGGAAATGAACGATTTTGTTTGCAGTGATGCTTTGGTGATACCGAGCAAAACAGGGTCTGCGGTTGCAGGTGTGCCACCATCTGCCATCACTTTGGCGTTTTCTTCTTCAAAGACATCGCGGTCGACTTGTTCGCCGATCAAGAATGTTGTGTCACCAGGTGTTAAAATTTCAACTTTTTTCAGCATTTGTGAAACAATCACTTCAATGTGCTTATCGTTGATTTTCACACCTTGCAAACGGTAAACATCTTGAACTTCTTTGACAAGATATTCAGCCAATTTTTCAACGCCTAAAACACGCAAAATGTCGTGCGGGGCAGGGGTTCCCTCAACGATGAGGTCGCCTTTTTTCACGATGTCGCCATCTTGAACGACAAGGTGTTTGCCCTTCGGAATGAGATATTCTACAGGTTCGCCGGAAGTCGGTTTGACAACAACGCGTTGTTTTGCTTTGTAATCTTTGCCGAATTCAACCTGACCATCAATATCTGAGATGATGGCTTGTTCCTTAGGACGACGTGCTTCAAAGAGCTCAGCCACACGCGGTAAACCACCGGTAATATCTTTTGTCTTTGTGCTTTCTCTCGGAATACGCGCGATAACGTCACCGACTTTGATTTCGGAGCCGTTATCAACGTTCAAGACAGCATCAACCGACAGATAATATCTGGCTTCTTTGCCGTTGTCAAAATTGACTGCTTTACCTTTGGCATCTTTGATGACAATACTCGGTTTTAAGCCGGCATTAGCAGCGCCGCTTGAATGCCAATCAATCACCACTTTAGATACAATACCCGTTGTTTCATCCATGTTTTCTTTGATAGATACGTTGTTTATCAAGTCAACAAGTGAGGCAAAACCTGCTTTTTCAGAAATGACAGGAATTGTAAACGGATCCCACTCGGCAATCTTTTGTCCTTTTTTAACCTTACTGTCGATGCCGGTTAAAACTTTTGTGCCGTAAGGAACATGGTGACGTGATTTTTCACGGCCTTGTGCATCAACAATGACGATGTCGCAGTTGCGTGATAACACAATTAAGTGTCCATCAGAGTTCGTGATCGTATGGGCGTTTTCAAGCTTTAATGTACCTGCAAACGGAACTTCAACGGAAGCTTGTTCTGCAGATTGGGAAGCGGCACCACCGATGTGGAAGGTTCGAAGGGTTAATTGCGTACCAGGTTCACCGATAGATTGAGCGGCAATCACACCAACAGCTTCACCAACGTTGACAGGTGTACCTCTTGCCAAATCACGGCCATAGCAAGCGGCGCAAACGCCATGCTCAGATTCACAAGTTAAGACCGAACGGATTTTAACTTGTTCAACACCGGCTTTTTGAACAGCTTCGGCAATGTTTTCATCAACCAATGTGCCTTTTTTGACGATGACTTCGTTTGTTTCAGGATTGAGGACATCTTCTTGGACTGTTCTGCCCAAGATACGATCGCCAATGGAAACAATCACATTACCGCCGTCTACAACCGGACGAACGATGATGCCACGCTCTGTGCCACAGTTGGTTTCGGTGATAACAACATCTTGAGCCACATCAACCAAACGACGTGTTAAGTAGCCGGCATTTGCCGTTTTCAAAGCAGTATCGGCCAAACCCTTACGAGCACCGTGGGTTGAGTTGAAGTATTCAGACACCGTCAAGCCTTCTTTAAAGTTTGATATAATCGGTTGTTCAATAATTTCACCATTCGGCTTTGCCATAAGCCCGCGCATACCTGCCAATTGGCGCATTTGTGCAGCACTACCACGCGCACCAGAGTGTGCCATCATGTATACGGAGTTGATGTAGCCGTGTTCGGTTTTTGAAATGTTTTTCATCATTTCATCTGCCACCTTATCTGTGCAGGCAGACCAAATATCAACAACCTTGTTATATTTTTCACCTTTGGTGATTAAGCCGTTTTGGTATTGATTTTCAAATTCACGAACTTGTGCCTTCGTTTCATCAATCAATTCTTGTTTTGCTTGAGGCACAATCAAGTCATCCTTACCGAATGAAATACCGGCTTTGCATGCGTTTTGGAAACCTAAAGTCATAATCTTGTCAACCATGAGGCAGGTTTCTTTTTGACCGCAATGACGATAAACCGTGTCAATAATTTCAGAAATTTCTTTCTTCTTGAGCAATCTGTTCACAAGTGAGAACGGAATGTTCGGGTTTTTCGGTAAAATGTCGGAAACAATGATACGACCCGGTGTTGTGTCAACCAAACCGTATTTTGTTTCTCCGTCATCTGTGACATATTCCATACGGCATTTGATTTTGGCATGCAAATCAACAGCTTGTGCGTTTAAGGCAAGCATACATTCTTCTTTATCAGCATAAATACTGCCTTCGCCAATCATACCTTCGGCTTCGTAAGAAAGGTAGTAGATACCTAAAACCATATCTTGAGAAGGAACGATAATCGGTTTGCCTGAAGCCGGGGATAAGATGTTGTTTGTTGACATCATCAAAACACGAGCTTCTAATTGTGCTTCAAGTGAAAGCGGAACGTGAACAGCCATTTGGTCACCATCAAAGTCGGCGTTGAATGCAGCGCAGACGAGCGGGTGCAAATGGATGGCTTTACCTTCAACCAAAACAGGTTCAAAAGCCTGAACACCCAAACGGTGCAAAGTCGGTGCACGATTTAACAAAACAGGGTGTTCGCGGATGACTTCTTCCAATATATCCCAAACTTCCGGACGCTCTTTTTCAACCATACGCTTTGCGGCTTTGATGGTTGTGGCGTGTCCGTAAGCTTCCAATTTTGAATAAACAAAAGGTTTGAAGAGCTCTAAGGCCATCTTTTTAGGCAGTCCGCATTGTTGAAGTTTGAGTTCCGGACCAACCGTAATTACGGAACGACCGGAATAGTCAACACGTTTACCGAGTAAGTTCTGACGGAAACGACCTTGTTTACCTTTGAGCATATCTGACAAGGATTTCAACGGACGTTTGCTTGCACCTGTAATGGCTCGAGATCTGCGGCCGTTATCAAACAAAGCATCAACAGATTCTTGAAGCATACGTTTTTCGTTGCGGACAATGATTTCAGGCGCATGCAATTCAAGCAAACGTTTCAAACGGTTGTTGCGATTGATGACACGGCGATACAAATCATTCAAATCAGATGTTGCAAAACGACCGCCGTCTAACGGTACAAGAGGTCTGAGTTCAGGCGGAATAACCGGCAGAACCGTTAAGACCATCCATTCCGGTTTGGTGTTTGATTCAATAAATGATTCAACAATCTTTAAGCGTTTGACAAGCTTTTTGCGCTTTGCTTCAGATGTCGTTTCTTTCAAATCAGCACGCATCACAGCACGTTCGGTTTCCAAGTCAATGTTAGAAAGAATTTCACGCAAAGCTTCAGCACCGATACCGGCTCTGAAAGAATCTTCACCATACTTATCCAAAGCTTCCTGATATTCATCTTCGGTTAAAAGCTGGTTGACTTGAAGATCTGTTAAGCCCGGTTCAATCACAATGTAGCTTTCAAAATAAAGCACACGTTCCAAAGATTTGACGGAAATGTCTGTTAAAGTCGCAATGCGGCTCGGAAGCGATTTTAAGAACCAAATGTGTGCAACAGGTGCTGCAAGCTCAATATGGCCCATACGTTCACGACGCACTTTTGACAAAGTAACTTCAACACCGCATTTTTCGCAGACAATGCCGCGATATTTCATGCGTTTGTATTTGCCGCACAAGCACTCATAATCCTTCACAGGACCGAAAATGCGCGCGCAGAACAAACCGTCACGTTCAGGTTTGAATGTGCGGTAGTTGATGGTTTCGGGTTTTTTAACTTCGCCGTATGACCAAGAACGAATTTGTTCAGGAGAAGCAATCGAAATCTTGATTTCATCAAAAGATTCCTCTGTTTCTTGCGGTTGCCCGTTAAAAAATTTCATTACATCATTCATAAGTTTTATTCTCCTATTTACTAAACTTCTTCGTTCAACATTTCAACATTTAAGCACAAAGACTTAATTTCTTTGACCAAAACGTTAAATGATTCGGGAACACCGGTGTTGAATGTGTCTTCGCCACGGACAATAGCTTCATATACTTTTGTTCTGCCGGCGACATCATCTGATTTCACCGTGAGCATTTCTTGCAAGGTATAGGCTGCGCCGTAAGCTTGCAATGCCCAAACTTCCATTTCACCGAAACGTTGACCACCAAATTGTGCTTTACCGCCCAGAGGTTGTTGTGTAACCAAACTGTATGTACCAACCGAACGAGCGTGCATCTTTTCATCAACAATGTGGTGAAGTTTAATCATATAAATGATACCGACGGTAACTTTACGATCGAATTTTTCGCCCGTACG
>JAFVFH010000042.1 GCA_017475525.1 Alphaproteobacteria bacterium
ATACCGCTGATTTGCCGGCATATTTAAGAGAATACTTGTTATAAAAAAACAAAAGAGAGGAAGCGTTTTTTTCCTCTCTTTTTCCCTTTCACGGCAACCCCATGTCGCCGTCTATTCTTAAAAAAGGGACCTCTTGCTTTTTTGATAAAAGAAAGACTTTATCGCCTTTATCTTCCATCATCGAAAGCAAACATAATATAATTTGAAATGCTGCTTTATCAAGCTTATATAGCCGAATTATCAGGAAAGAACACTTCCTTTTTCAAATTCAAATCCGCGTAATAACTCAGCCGTTGTCATCGCACGTTTGCCTTGACGCTGCATCTCAAGCACTTCTAAAGCCTTATCGGCGCAGGCAATTTTGAGTGCGGATTTTCCCTCTATGATTTCACCGCTTATACCGCATTCGTCCACGACTTTTGTTTGAAGCACCTTAAAACGTTCGCCCTTATACTCAAAATAAGTTGCCGGAAAAGGATTGAATGCACGAATCTTTCGCTCTAACACATCTGCTTTTTGATGAAAATCAAGCTTTTCTTCTTCCTTTTCCAATTTCTTGGCGTAAGTAACCAAGCTTTCATCTTGGCATATAGGCGTGATTGAATCGATATTTTTCAAAACATGGCTCATTAAATCAGCCCCGATTTGAGCAAGCGCATCATGCAAACTGCCGCCCGTTGTTTCGCTTGTGATTTTGACGACACCCTTTTGATACATTCTGCCGGCATCCAGTTCTTCCACAATTTCCATAATGGTGACGCCGCTTTGATCATCGCCGGCCTCAATTGCGCGCTGAATGGGCGCCGCCCCACGCCAACGCGGCAAAAGGGAAGCATGAACATTTAAGCACCCATATTTAAAAGCTTCAATCACAGGTTTAGGCAAAATAAGACCATAAGCCGCAACAATGGCAACATCGGCTTTTAATAAAGAAAATTCTTTTTGAGCTTCCTCAGTGCGCAAAGTTTTAGGCGTTCTGACCTCAATACCATGTTTTTCAGCGACCAAATGAACCGGCGTTTTTTTGAGCTCGTGTCCACGCCCTGCCATTTTAGGCGCACGCGTATAAACGCAAATCACCTCATGTTCATCAATCAATCTTTCTAAAACCGGCACGGCAAAATCAGGTGTGCCCATAAAAACAATTTTCATATTTCCCTCGCTTAAATAAAACCGCCCGTTTGGGCGGCTTTTTGTTATTCTTCAATGCCCATCAATTGATATTTGATTTTGATTTTATAGTCTTTAGCATACGAATCAAGCATCGCTTTTTGCAAATCTGCGGCCAAGCTTTGCTCTGTCTTGAACTTCACAAGCGCTTTTTCGTTTTCGCTTAAAGGCACGGAGTTTTCAAAATCTTGCTCGGCAACGGCAATCAAATAATCATCCCCTGCCATTGTTTGATAAGGCGTATGCAAATCCTCAATAAAGAGCTCTCTGATGGCATTATAATCCAAATTGGCAAATGTTTCATTGCGCGTAATAGGCTGCGATTTATAAACATGCAATCCGTATCTGCGGGCAGATTTTGTTAAATCATCTCCGTTTTCAACATCGTGCATAATGTCATTAATTGTTTCTTGCGCAATGGCTGTTTTTTCATTATTTTCCCACAATGCTTTGATTTCAGAGGTCACCTCTTCAATCGGTTTTTGGTGTGTTTCAGACAAAGCGTCAACACGCAAAACAGCAAGCCCTTCATCGGCTTCAATTGTTTGGCTCGTTTCAGAAACGGCATACGAAAATGCGGCATCAATAAAATCTGCGGATTTCACAAGAGATGCAAGTTTTTCAGGCATTTGTTTGACTGTCCCATCATCTGCCAGTGCCTCAACTTTAAGCACTTCGGCATGAAACATCGGCGCAATTTCTTCGAGCGTTTTGCCCGCTCCAAGCTCGTCTTCAATCTTACTTAAAACATCATAAATTTCATCATACAAACCTTCGCTTAAAAGTTCTTTTCTGATTTCCTGAGCGGCAGTTTCATACGGCGTTTTTGTCGGAGCAATAATGTTTGCAACTTTCATAATCTGCCAAACATCGCCGACTTGAATAGGCTTTGTATACCCACCCTTTGGCAACGCAAAAACATCTTCGGCAATTTCAAAAACAAGCTCATCTTCCTGAACCTCACCCAAATCCGTTTCTTCTTTTGTTTGCTTGGCATCAACGCTTGCAACATAATAAAAATCAGCGCCTCTTTGCAATTTTTCATAAGCCTTATTTGCATCTTCCTCGTTTTCAAACATCATCTGCAAGACATCGCGCTTTTCTTTTTGCTCATAATTTTCAACATGCTCATCGTAATAAGCTTTAATTTCTTCATCCGTAATTTTCATATTGTCGGCGATGTCTGCAATCGACAGATATAACACGGACAAATCACGCGTTTCGGGCGCAACAAACAATGAGGCAAAATCTTCATAATACTGCTCTATTTCTTCCTGACTGATTTGCCTGTCAACTTTGAGTTCCTGCGGTTTGACAGCCACATATTTAAAAGTGCGACGTTTGTTGTCTACTTTTAACTCTGCATTCAGCAAAACATCTGGCACGGCAATTGAGCGCGTCGGCCAAGAAACCAAAATCTGCTCGGCTAAACCACGGGTGACAGATTTGATATATTCCTGCTCGCTGATGTGGTTTTCGGACAAAACGCGGCGAAACAAATCAGGATTGAAATTTCCGGCGATATCCTTAAAAGAGGGATCGCTCTGGACAACACGGCTAATCAGCTCGGGGCGGAAAGAAACATGATATTTTTGAGCTGTTCTGTCAATAATCGAATCACGAACCATTCTTTGTGAAATGGCGTTTGTTAAAGCAGAACGAAGCTCATCATTAGCCTCATCGTTTAAGTCGATATCCATCATATTTTTAGCGGCATTCAATTCTTTTTGGAACTGATAAGAAAACTCAGCCTGAGAAACCTCAACATTGTCAACCTTAATAACTGTCCTGTTGTTTGATGCGCTTGCCAAATATCCGGTAATGCCGAACAAAGACATAAAACTTAAGGCAGTTAATGTCAAAATAAGTTTCGCAACCCAACTTTTTTGTGCTTTAGCTAATTTATTAATCATTTTTCTTTCCTGTTTAAAAAGTTAATTTTGAAGGCATTATAAGCACCTTCCGTTTGAAATGCAAACACTAAAATCAAGATATTAAACAGGTTCATCAAAAATGTGTTATCATTTTTATTTGTATCGCAATCTAAAGGTATTTCCCGTTTTTTTGCTCGCTTTTTCAGCTTCTTCAATGGTGTAGATACGCTTGGGAATATATAATCCTTTTAATACATCGTTTGCAGAATTATATATTTTACCTCCAATCAGATATTTTCCATCCTTCGTTTTTGTGTAGCTTACAACTTCTGCTTGATTGAGTTCGGCAGCTTTTTTGCATTGCTCTTCTATATCTTTTGAACAATAAAGCTTTTTAATTAAAGAATGATTCCACCCTTCTCTTGTATCTCCAAAAACATTAGCTGAAATATAAGTCACACTATCAGGAATTACCAATGTTTCAAGTTTACCTTGGGCTAAAGCATATGATCCAATAGAAACCAAACCATCGTTTAATATCAGCTCTGTTAAATTATTGGCGTTCAATGCTTGAAAGCCAATTGTTTTAAGAGAGTCTGGTATGTTAATATTGTAAAAGTGACTTTCAAGTGCAACATCTCCAATCACTTCAAGGGTAGATGGTAAATGCACATCATTAACATACAAGTCAGCAAATGCTGCTGTTCCTAAAGAAGTGAATCCTTCGGAAATATCAATATTTTTTATGTCGGCAGAATAGTCTACCCATGGTGCTGTTGTTCGACAATTTGCACTTGTCGTGCATGGTCTAGAATAATTTTTCATTTCTCCGGAGCCGATAACTTTTAATGTTTTTGTTTCAGTATCAATTTCCCAGTGGCAGTGTTGGCCGCAATCATCTCCCTCGGCAATAATTCCTGCCATTGTTGCTAAAGGATATATTCCGAAAATCAAAAAGCCGCATAATCCCCAAACTTTTTTCATAGCATTTCTCCACTAAGACATTAAAAAACCGCATCTTAAAAGAGCGGTCGGAGAGTAGCAAAATCATATAGCGTGAAATGACTCTTATGGCCTTTAGGGTAAACCTTGAACATTCGCCACAAGCTCCCCAACCAAACCTGTCGGGGATAAATGTGTTATTTAAAATAAAAATAACACCAAAGCGGTGTTATCCATCACCGCACGCTATAAAAAAGCTTTGCTCAGCTCCGCGCCTATTAAGACACTTGATACGAAATTTCTCTCATACCTGATTTTTATTAAAACACAAATTATCAAAAATGTCCAACAAAAAATGAGGGTATTTGTCTTTTTTTATCTTTAAAAATTAAAATCAATATGCTAGAAAAAAATAAAGTTTAATTTTTTAAAGGAATAGAACAATGTCTCGAAAAGTTTTAATTGCCGGTAACTGGAAAATGAACGGCTTGATGGCTGACAGTCAGGCTCTTGCCAAAGAAATAGCCGTTAAGGTCAAAGCTTTAAGGCCAAACGCAGAAGTTTTGGTTTGTCCGCCGTTTACCTTGCTCACAACCGTCAAAAAAGCACTTCGCGGTTCTAAGGTGATGCTTGGTGCACAAGATTGCAGCACATTTGACAAAGGGGCGCACACGGGTGATGTCAGCCCGATTCAGCTTAAAGATGCCGGTTGTGACTACGTGATTTTAGGCCATTCCGAACGACGCACGGATCATAAAGAATCGAGCACGCTTGTTAAGGCAAAAGCAGAAAGCGCCTTGAATGCAGGTCTTAAAGTGATTATCTGCATCGGAGAAACGCTTGATGAACGCAAAGCAGGCAAAGCGTTGGAAGTGACATCAAAGCAAATCAAGGCTTCCGTTCCTTCAATGTCTACTGCTTCCAACACCGTGATTGCCTATGAGCCTGTTTGGGCCATCGGCACCGGTCAAACAGCCACTCCTGATGATGCCGAAGAGGTTCACGCTCACGTTCGAAAAGTTCTTGCGGAAAAACTCGGGAAAGGTGTTGCAACACGCATGCGTATCCTGTATGGTGGGTCCATGAAACCGGCAAACGCGGCCGACTTGCTTGCCAAAGAAGATATTGACGGCGGGCTGATTGGTGGTGCGAGCCTTAAAGCTGCAGATTTTATGGAAATTATCAGCAAAGTTAAATAAAGAAAGGAATTGATAAAAATGGGTTCTGTTTTACTTGTTATACATTTGATGACGGCAATTTTTTTGGTTGCGCTTATTTTGATGCAACGTTCGGGCGGCGGCGCCCTAAACGGTTTGGGAGGCGGTAGCGGCGCCAACAGCTTTTTAAGCGCACGCGGAACGGGTAATCTGCTCACACGTTTGACTGCCATTTTAGCAACCGTCTTCTTCATCACCAGTATTGCTCTTTCGCTTTATTATAAAGGTGCAATGCGTCCGAGCTCTTCTGTTGTTGAAACAGCACCTGTTTCATCTCAAGCACCGAGTGTTCCAACAGTTCCGCTCGGCAAATAACATGAAAGCAAAATAAAATAACATAGGCACCTTTAACAACAAAAGGTGCCTATTTCACTTTAAAATATAGGGAGATAAAGACAATGACGACATTGAAAACAAAATTTATTTTCATCACCGGCGGGGTTGTTTCATCCTTAGGCAAAGGTTTGGCATCCGCCTCTCTCGCATCCATATTGCAAGGCAGAGGTTTTAAGGTCAGGCTCAAAAAATTAGATCCTTATTTAAATGTTGATCCCGGCACAATGAGCCCTTATCAGCATGGGGAAGTTTATGTAACCGATGACGGTACGGAAGCCGATTTAGATTTAGGGCATTACGAACGTTTTTCGGGCGTATCTGCCACAAAATATGATAGCGTGACGTCGGGTAAAATCTATCAAAGTGTGATTAATAAAGAACGCAGAGGCGAATATTTAGGCGCCACAATTCAGGTTGTGCCGCATGTCACAAACGAAATTAAAGAATTTATCCTGTCTCATTTAACAGATGAGGATTTTGTTTTGTGTGAGATCGGCGGAACGGTTGGCGATATTGAAGGTCAGCCTTATTTAGAGGCTATCCGCCAAATTGCGTATGATTTAGGACGTGAGCGCGTGATGTTTGTCCATTTAACGTTGCTGCCTTATATCCCGACGGCCGGCGAGCTTAAAACAAAACCGACGCAACACTCGGTTAAAAAGCTTCAGGAATATGGTATTCAGCCTGATATGCTTTTATGTCGCAGTCAAATTGCCATTGAGCAAAATGAAAAACGCAAATTGGCGCTCTTTTGCAATGTGAAAGAAGAAAATGTGATTACGGCGCTTGACGTCTCAAACATTTACGAAGTCCCGCTTGCTTATGCAAAAGAAGGCATTGACCGCGCCGTTTGCAACCATTTCGGTATTGAGTGCAATGAGCACCATTCTGATTTGAGTAAATGGCAACATATTGTTGAGATTTGCAAAAACCCGAAAGGAAGCGTCAAAATTGCGGTCGTCGGCAAATATACCCAGCTTTTGGAAGCCTATAAGTCGCTTCATGAAGCCATCAAGCATGGTGCCATTGCCAATCAATATAAGGCTGATATTTCATGGATTGATTCTGAGCTTTTGGAAAAAGATGAGCCGGAAAGATATTTAAAAGATGTTCAGGGTATCATCGTTCCGGGAGGATTCGGCAAACGTGGAACACAAGGAAAAATCAATGCCATTACATATGCAAGGGAACATAATATTGCCTTTTTGGGCATTTGTTTTGGCATGCAAATGGCCGTGATTGAAACAATGCGAAATGTTGCAGGCATTCAAGATGCGGATACAACGGAGTTCAATCCGAGGTGCACACCTGTTGTCGGATTGATGACAGAATGGCAAAAAGAAGGAGAAAAACAAACACGTTCCAAAGACGGTGATTTAGGCGGCACCATGCGCTTAGGTGCTTATCCGTGTATATTAAAAGAAGGCTCAAAAGTGCGCAAAATCTATGGCTCTTCTGAAATTTCAGAGCGTCATCGTCATCGCTATGAGGTCAATATGTCTTTTGAAAACACTTTAGCGCAAAACGGAATGATCATTTCAGGCAAATCACCGGATGGCCAATTGCCTGAGATTGTTGAACGCACCGATCATCCGTGGTTTATCGGTGTTCAATTCCATCCCGAGCTCAAATCAAAGCCGTTTGAACCGCATCCGCTCTTTGTTTCGCTCATCAAAGCGGCAATTGAAACAAAAGCCGAATAAAACATAAAAAAACGGACATAGCCACCATGATACACTTTTTATAAATTATGCAAAATTCGTAATTTGAATTTGCAGGTTTTTATAACTTCACCTGATAGGCAAGCTTTCGAAATCTTATAAAATGGCACTCAGTTTTTTGAGGTTAAAAACAACAACCTCAAAGAGTGCTAAATTTTCTTTGACATCTCGTCCCTTTTTATGCTATATTAACTTTAAGATATGTTTGAAAAGCACATCTAGGGCGTAACAACCCTTTATAAGCTTGGTCGTATGCAACGACTTAAAATAATATGCCGATTTCTGCTTTTTGGCGGATGTCGGTGATATAAGGCTCTAAGTTCGAATAAACCGAGCCGTTTAAGCTTATACGGTTGTTAACATCCGCCCGCTTTTTTGAAAATAAAAAGTCGGGTTTTTTATTTGAACTTTTGATAAAGGATGAAAACAATGAAGAAATGGATTTTAATTTTGATCATTATGCCGTCTATAGCCCATGCCGATGGGGTATGTGACGGACAAGATATTTGTGTATGGGACTGCGCAGCCAATACCCAAAGCAGTTGCACAGCAACACTTGATAAAACAACCAATACTTTAACGTTAACAGGTTATGGCAGCATTAAAAGCTATCCCAGACCTTATAATGAAGAAAGAAATTTTTATTATTCCGAAGCACCGTGGTATGAATATAATTCAAATGTGCAAACACTCACATTAGATGGTAATTTTACCTCTATCGGCAACTATACTTTTGCACATCTTTTTTCATTAAAAAAAGTCGATTTACCTGAAACACTTCAAACAATCGGTCTTGCCTCCTTTCACGATGATAAAAACCTTACAGATATCAATATTCCGGATTCGGTCACAAGCATTGGCAATTATGCTTTTTCTTATCTTGGTAATACTCTGACGAGCATTGTTGTTCCTGACGAGGCAACGATAGGCAATAACGCTTTTACCTCCAGCAATATCTCTTCCATTTACTGTGCCAAAGAAAAAGAAGACTATTGCAAAGCACGGCTTGCGGCCTCCGGTTGGAGTGAAGAAAAGATAGGAAATGCTCTTAAAACTTATCAAAAAAATGGTAATGAATATCTTTATAAAGGCAAATTTTATCAATCAGCGTATGATATCTTATCAGGTGATTATATCAAAAAGCGTATTTATACGGTCGATGAAGCGGAAAAACTATCTAAACCTAGCGGCAACACATTTAAATTAAGATACAAATAGTAAAAAAATCGGTGCTCAAATGAACACCGATTTTTTAGCTTTAAAATTTACTTCCTATCGACAGGTTTCATCACTTCAGGCGCAACGGGAGCCGCCTTAACGATGAGTTCCGTGACAGGTTCATACACTGTCTGCTCAAATTTGCTCGGTGCTTCCCACGCACAATCACAAATCGTCAAACCTAAGCTACGGAGCGCTGTTTCCGTCGGTAAGAACAAGTCTTTGCCGGCTTCAGTCTTTTTGCCCGTGTGAGCAAAGCCGTTGACAGAACCGTGTGAATCAATCAACACACTGCCGATAACCAAATCTTGAACATTGGTATCGACAATAATTTCCGAGCCTTTATCATCACTGTAACGATAACCTAAAACCTTGCCTGAGTTATCAATATAATTTTCAGAGCCGTTATCAAACTCTTCAACATCTAAAAGCCCTAAGGTCATAAAACCTTTTTGTCCGACTGTCGGCAAATCAGTATTGAGCGGCAAAGGTGTGTATAGTGTCGGGGTTTCAAGCATCACCAAAGCTGTGTTTTTGCTCGGATTGACTCTCACGGCATGACCTGAAAGTTCCTTACCGTTAATGGTGCGGATTTTGTATGTATTGCTCTGATTATCAACCAAATCAGCCGAAGTCAAAACAAACGTATCCGAAACAATCAGACCGGCACCCTTTTGACCTTTATTGTTTGAAATTTCAACAACAGAAGCTCTCACTTTGTAGAGATTTTCAGGTGTCAAAACATCATACGGGGCGCGTGTTGTAATACACAAGCTGTCAAATGCGGCGTCACCTGTGTCAACCCATGTGTCATCAACAATTTGACAATCACCGCCGGCAATTACACCGCCGTTTTCATCAATACAGTTATCAAGCAAGCTGTAATCTGCCGTGATGCCTGAATTTTCTTCAATCACTGGGCATGGCTCGACTTGAGGACATTCTTCTTGAGCAGGACAAGGTTCAACCACCGGACACGGTTGTTGTACAACTTTAACAACAGCCGGACACTCCATAATATTTGCCTCCGGACGTGTCAATTCGCATTGTCTTGCCTGATAAAGCGGCTCGGCAAATTTGCATTTTGCGGGATCAAGCGCACGCTCTTCATCAATCAAGGCTTGACGCTCTGCGCTTAATTCTTCGGGGGATAAACGAATCATCAGTTGGTTTTCAAAACCGCGTAATGCCTGCAAATTGCTGACAGCGTCGGCAAAAGCTGCTTCAACCAAAGCAATTTCGCCCTGCTCTTCAGCAATTTTCAAATCAGCGTAACCTGTTGTTTCGCCTTCCCAAACAATGCGCGTTTTCGACGGATTAGAAAGTTTCCATTTAATCGTTATTTCAGATGAACCGCTACGCGAATCGCTTGCCTTTGAATTTTCCCAATCATACCCGTCACAAACGTTCATAAAGAAGTTTGTAATCTCAGCCGTCAAAATATATTCGGGTAAGGGAGAAGGTGTTTTTTGTAAGCAAATATCTTGCGGCATCGGAACAATATTATAGCAATCACCGGTAATTTGTTCAAAAATATCATTAAAGCGCATGTTCTTTTCCATCACACGACCGTGATTAAGAACCGCCTCTTTATCAAAACGACGACAACCGAAAATACGAAAACGATAGTTGCCCATTTTATTTTTAATCGATGTTTCATCTTCCGACAAATTAAAATCGACGTGCTCTAAATAGAGTGGCGCAAATGCACAGCAATTTCTCGACATCGCTTGCACGATATAATCATTGTATGAAATGGTATAATTCGGCACAGCACAAACGGGCACGGGCACCGGTTCAACTTTAGGCGCCGGTTCCTTGCAAGACTCGCACGGACCTGTATCAATAAGCGGACCGTTGTCATAGCATCTATCGCACGGACCGGTGTCAATAAGCGGACCGTTGTCATAGCATCTATCGCATGGACCGGTGTCAATCAAGGGACCACTTTCGTGGCAATTTGTGCACGGACCGCCGGGAAATAAACTCCCGTCTTTATCGACAGGATTGAACCAAGAGGCCAATGTTGAACTTGTCGATGTTGCTTCATACATTGTTTTCGGCGCGCTGTAAATTGTTTGTGCAACAGATCTGCCCGCTCTTGGAGAAGAGCTAACGGTTGTTGCATTCGGTTGAACTTTTTTAGCAGAACCGAACCGAGGTTTGACGCTGGCATTATGACGCCTTGCCATCATATCACGAACACTTCTGTTGTATTGTGTTGAAGGCACGGCATTGGCGTTCCTGACGGCAAGTGCGCTAAAAAACGCACCAACAATCATCGAAACGGCTAAAAATTGTGACGGCTTGAAATTTTTCATGAAAGTTTCTCCTTTTATTCCTGCTCCGGCATTGTTCGCCTATAATTCAATGCCTCGGCGATGTGCATTTTAAGCACTTTATTTTCATTTTGCAAGTCCGCAATCGTCCTTGCTAACCGTAATGTGCGGTGATAACCGCGCGCCGATAATTTAATTTTATCGGCAAAGTTAATCAGAAGCGCTCTCGCATCCGATTCCAAATTAACGGCATCTTCTAATAAATCACCAAAAAGTTGCGAATTCGTTAAAAGATGCTTTTCTCCGAGTTTTTCAAAACGTGCTTTTTGAATTTCACGCGCTTTAATCACACGGGCTAAAACTTGTGCTGATGTTTCTCCTTTTTCTTTTTCAAAAATATCCCACGGAGAAACGGGCGGAACATAAATATGTATATCTATTCTGTCTAAGAGCGGCCCCGAAATTTTGGACTGATATTCCGCCCCGCACTTCGGCGCTTTCGGACACTCCTGCCCTTTTTGACCCAAATAACCGCATTTACACGGATTCATCGCCGCAATAAGCTGAAAACGCGCCGGATAGGTATGGTGATATTCCGCACGTGAAACCGTGATTTTGCCGTTTTCTAGCGGCTGACGCAAGGCTTCTAAGGTTGCCCTGTTAAATTCAGGCAACTCATCTAAAAACAAAACACCGTTATGTGCAAGCGAAATCTCACCCGGCTTTGCCTTTTTGCCACCGCCGACAAGCGCAGGTGTTGAAGCATTGTGGTGCGGATCGCGATAAGGACGATTAAAATTCAGTTCACCGTTTTTAAGCTCGCCCGCAACAGAATGAATAATGCATGTTTCCAAAGCCTCTTCGGCAGTCAAAGGAGGCAAAATAGATGTCAATCTTGAAGCGAGCATTGATTTGCCCGACCCCGGAGGCCCAACCATCAACATATTATGCGAACCGGCCGCCGCAATTTCAAGAGCACGTTTAGCACTTTCCTGACCTTTAATATCTGCCAAGTCGAGTTTATTTTGAACAATCCTTTGTTGTTTTTTTTGAGGAAACGGCAACGTTTGAACGCCCTTAAAATGGTTAATCAACGAAAGAAGCGTCGGCGTTGCGACAATATCTTTCAAACCGCCCCAAACAGCTTCGCTTCCTTGTGCCTCGGGACAAATGAGCCCTTTACCGTCGCGCGAGGCTTTTAAAGCCACAGGCAAAACCCCGTTAACCGGCATCACAGCATTATCAAGCCCCAACTCGCCCAAAACGATATAAGAGGCCAATTCTTCTTGCGGCAGAATCTGCATCACACAAAGGATGGCGCAAGCAATTGCCAAATCAAAATGCGAACCTTCTTTTAACAAATCCGCCGGTGATAAATTGATGGTAATGCGTTTGGCCGGAAAAGAAATCCCAATGGCCTCGAAAGCCGCTCTGACACGTTCTTTGCTTTCGGCAACCGTTTTATCAGGCAAACCGACAATCGTGAAAGCAGGCATACCGGAGCTCATTTGGATTTGCAAATCCACATCCAAAACCTCCATCCCGCTGAAAGCGACTGTGTTTATTCTTGCCTGCATTTAATTTTACCACCTCGGCGCAAAATCCTCATCACGCCAACGGCGTGTCGGATACGTTCCTGTTGTTAGGAAATCTTTTTCTGCCACAAACTTCGGAATTTCAGTCAAACGCACAAAGCCGTCTTTTTCCAAAGCTCTGGCACATTCTTCCGCTGTATATTCAGCCGACGTGTAACAATAAGCAATCACCCGCGTATATAAATTTTCGAGTGCAATCACATCATGTTGATAAGGCTCAATGGTTTGAACCGAAGCGACAGCGTCTTCCTCACGGTGTGCACAAGCCGAAATGGCAATACCCAAAACGGCAAGGCATGATAATTTAAAATATTTCATGTCCGTTTCCTTTTTCTTTAAACTTGAGGACATTATAGAGCGAATTTATTAAAATTATATTTATAAATCAGCGGTTATTTCCACAGATATTGACAAAACAACAAAAATATGTTATCATAACGTGTATAAGAAAGGAGTATTCTCATGCCCATTGATAAAGAAGATAAAGAACAACAGGTTCATATGTTGTTATTAGGACAGGAAATGTTGCCTGAATTCATAGAAAACAACACACATGAACTTGATCCGAATGACTTTATCTTAAAATATGATAAAGGCTATCTTGTTATTTATCCGAAAGATAACCCTGCCGATCGAATTGTCGTTTCAAAGCAACAGTTAGATGCTAAAAAATTAGAGCGCGAAGCCAAAAAAGAACATAAAGAAATGTATGCCGCGCCAACCGAAATGATCATGGGCGAAGTTCAACCCCATGCCTTAGCTGAAGCGGGAGATAATCAAATCACCTATGATGTTGAAAAAATAAAAGATGCGGCTGATAAAACAAATATTGATTATGATACACTTTTTAATTCTACCATGGAACATGAAAAAACGCATATCTCAGATCATAAAAATGGTTCTAATGAAGCTGTCAATATTTCGTATAACTATCTTCAAAAACTTGATATGTGCACCGAAATCAATGCCACAATCTCACAGGCAGCCATTGCCTTAGAACAATATCAAAAAACAGGAAACATTGACGGGGTCAAATTGTTGTGGAATTGTTCAAACCAACAAGAAATTGCAGATTATATCAAAGAACATTCAAAAGACAAAGACTGCAAAGAACAACTCGGGGCACTTGTTTTTCAAGGCTGGCTTGAAAAAAACAACAAAGTGGGAACAACCTATTGGGAAAATGCTCTGGCACAAGCCAATGCTCCGATAAACCATGTTTCGGACACGATGGCCGGCGCACTTGTTGATAATCAGGCAACGCTCAATGAATATCACAAACGCATGGATACGATGTTTAAAAAGACAGCTTTAGGCGATATTCGAAAATATATTGATGTTGATTTTAAAATAGAAGGAGATCAACAGCCCTCTCAAAGCGAAGAATTTTTACAAGCCCTGACAAATCCCGCACGCAACACACGCCAAGCGACAAAGCGCGTTGAAGCTTTATTTAAAGAAGTTGAAAAAGCAGATAAAGACGGTGTTCGAACTGAAAAAGAACAACAAAACATAGATAAAAAGGTTGCCAAGCTTTTGGCTGAAAAGACAGGAAGAAAAAGCGCATCAACAACACAAAGCAATAGAGACAGCTCTGTCACAATAAAAATATCGCAAATTCAATCTGGTCGAGGACGTTAAAAAATATTATCCCCACTATCCACAAGCGACTCATTTTTTTGATACGTTTTTTTTAAAATTGTTGCACAAATGGCATATACAATTTTTTTTCTCGGACGTATAAAAAATGGAAAAACCTGATTTTGAAAAATTGCCCAAAAACATTGAAGCCGAACAAGCTTTAATCGGTGCCATTCTTGCCAACAACAAAGCTTTTGAAAAAGTATCGGAATTTTTGCTCCCGAAGCATTTTGCCGATCCCGTCAATGCCAAAATTTTCGAGGTGATGTCAAACATTATCAACCATGAACGCGCGGCTGATGTCATTACATTAAAAAACTATTTTGAACAACAAGGCACATTAAATGATGTCGGCGGCATTAATTACCTTATCAAGCTCTCTGACAGTGCCTCCCCGATGACAAATGTGGAATATTACGGACAGTTTATTTATGATAAATATTTGCGCCGAGAATTGATAGATACAGGCTATCAAATTGTCAACAGCGCCATGACCGAATCGGCCGACTTAGGTGCTGCTGAGCAAATCGAACAAGCCGAACAACACCTCTTTTCGCTTGCAGATCAGGGGGACACGCAAGGTGATTTTATTGATTTCTCAACAGCTTTAGGCTCCACACTCGGCAACATTGAGCAAGCCTTTGCCCGCGAAGATAAGTTATCCGGTCTGCCGACAGGGTTGGAGCGGCTTGATAAACGTTTGGGCGGTTTAACAAAATCAAACCTGATTATTATTGCAGGCCGTCCGGCCATGGGCAAAACCGCTCTTGCCACAAACATTGCCTACAATGTCGCAGATTTTATGAGCCGAAATAAAAATATGGATAAAAAAGATAAAGGCGTTGCGTTTTTTTCGCTCGAAATGAGCTCGGACGAGCTTGCCGCCCGCATTTTATCAACCGTCACACAGACACCGGGGCAAAATATGCGCACGGGCGAAATTGACAACGCACAGTTCACACGTATTGCCGCCGCCGTCAGAGAGTTAGAGAATATTCCGTTTTATATTGACGACACACCGGGGCTCACAATTAACGCGATTCGCACCCGCGCGCGCCGCCTAAAACGCACCAAAGGCTTGGGACTGATTGTTATAGACTATATTCAGCTCATTTCCGGTTCATCAAAACGCGGTGAGGCCAATCGTGTGCAAGAATTGTCCGAAATTTCACGCGGACTTAAAATCTTGGCAAAAGAGCTTGATGTGCCCGTTATTGCGCTTTCGCAATTAAACCGCGGTGTTGAAAGCCGTGATGATAAGCGCCCGCTGATGTCAGACTTGCGTGAATCAGGCTCCATCGAGCAAGATGCCGATATTGTGATGTTTGTGTTCAGAGAAAATTACTACATCCATAACGAAGAGCCGAAACAAAAGCAAAACGAAACACCCGAACATTTGGCGCAACGTATTGCCGATTGGCAAAAACGCGACCGCGAAACGCAAAACTTGGCAGAGGTGATTATCGGCAAACAACGTCACGGCCCGATCGGAACGGTTAAACTCTTCTGGAACGGACAATACGCGCAATTCGGCAACCTGGC
>JAFVFH010000043.1 GCA_017475525.1 Alphaproteobacteria bacterium
ACAAAAGAGCCTTTTTTCCTGTCATCCCTTGCGCTGTGCGGCGCATCAGCGCATCAAGGGATCTCAAAGCCGGCGTTGTGCTTACAGCACACATACGCCGCTTCCGCATAAAAAAACAAAAAAGTCACCCCTCCGAACGAAGTGAGGTCAAGGGGTCTACGAATTAGGAAAAATAAAATTCGTAGATGCCCTGACGATTCCTAACGGAATCGAGGCATGACTGTTCATTGTCACCCCTCCGAACGAAGTGAGGTCAAGGGGTCTTAAGAATTAGAAAATTAGAAAATTAGAAAATTAGAAAATTATAAAAAAACAAAAAAACCCGCAAGTCAAAACCCACGGGCTTTTCTTTGATTTAATCGAACGATTATTTCAATCTGTCGATTTCAGCTTGAATACCTGCTTCATCAACAACTTGAATTTGTGTGCCGTTCAAAACGAGCGTCGGAACGCCGCGGATTTGGAGTGTATTTGCCAAATCAGAAACTTCCGCAATGGCTTTTTGAACTTTTTCAGAAGCAACATCTGCCTTGAATTTCTTCATATCCAAGCCGGCTTTTTCAGCCATACCGTTGATTGATTCTTCCGTCAATCTCGATTCTGAGCCGAGCATAACGGTGTATAATTCCATAAATTTACCTTGCTCATTGGCAGCCAAAGCGGCTTGAGCGGCATATTTAGAAATTTGAGCCACGAATGTAATCGGTTTGAACACAACTTTGATATCGGGGTTCTTTTTGACGATTTCTTCAACGGCAGGAGCTAATCTCTTGCAATATCCGCAAGAAAAGTCGAAGAATTCAACCAAAACGATTTTCGCGTCTTTCGGACCGACAAACGGCGAATTCGCATTATTGTTTAATGCTTCAATGTTTGCCTTGAACAAACGAGAAGCTTCTTGCAATTGAGCCTCACGTTGAACTTGTTCATATCTTTGCAATGCGCTGACAATCATTTCCGGATCGTTTTCCAAAGCTGCACGGAGTTCTGCCTTATCCAATGCAGGAGCAACAATCGCCGGTTTAGCTTTATGGTCGCAACAACCAAAGAAGCAGCAAATCGCTGTCAAAACAGAAATGACAAGTGCCAAAACCGAAATATATAATGAATTTTTCATGTTTTACCTTTCTTAAATTACGTAATTAAAAAACATTCGTAATTTATACGCTTTTTTCATAATTGGCAAGTAAAATATTCAAATGATAACAAAAAAAAGATAGGAAAATTTTCAAATGTTTCATATTAAGGTTTCACTTTTCGCCCACACCAAAGAATTAGAGCAAAAAATCGACGAACTTCACGACAAAATCGTTGAAATTTCAATGGTTTTTAAAAAGGCATTTCACCTCTTTTTAGAAGAAAAACGCAGTATGAACTATCGCAAACTCAGCAAACAAATCAAAACAATAGAGCATGATGCCGATGTTTTGCGTCGCGACATCGAAAGCCAGCTCTACGCTCAAAATCTTATCCCCGATTTCAGGGGCGATGTTCTGGAACTTGTTGAAAACTTAGATAAAGTCATCAACGAATTCGACGAAGTTGCTCATCAATTTTACATTGAAAATCCTGACATACCTGAGATTTACCACCAAAAAATGAAACAACTTGTTCAAGAGGTTTGTGAATGCGCCGAAAATTTAGCCTTTGCCTCACGCGCCTTTTTTAAAGATTTTACGGCTGTGCGTAACTATTCTCAAAAAGTTTACTTTTTGGAGCACGAATCGGATAAAACAACCGCCAAACTCAAAGAAGCCATTTTTGCCTCTGATTTAGAGCTTGCACATAAGCTTCAGCTCAAAACATTTTTAAGCGAAGTGGCTGACATTGCCGATTTAGCCGAAAATTGCGTTGATCAGCTCCTGATTTACGTCATCAAACGGGATATATAAATATGAGCTTAACTTATTTATTTTTCTTATCAAGCGGTTTATTTTTGGGTTGGTCGTTGGGCGCAAACGATGTGTCAAACATTTTCGGTGCGGCTGTCGGCTCCAAAATGCTCAAATTCAAGACGGCGGCCGTCATTGCCTCAGTTTTTATCATCATCGGCGCCGTTTTCGGCGGTTCCGGCACGACTCAAACCCTCTCAATGCTCGGCGAAGTCAACGCCTTGGCAGGCTCGTTTATGGTTGCCTTGTCTGCGGCTCTAACCGTTTATTTTATGGCAAAAACCGGCTTAACGACCTCCACATCTCAAGCCATTGTCGGTGGCATCATCGGATGGAACTTATATGCCGGAAAAGCCACAAACCTCACCGTTTTGGCAAAAATTATGTCCGGCTGGGTGATATGCCCGTTGTTATCCGGCTTAATTGCCGTTGCACTTTATTTCTTGCTGAAAACTTTCATCAACAAAATGCATATTCATATTTTAATGCAACATCAACTTTTAAGATTAGGACTTATTTTATCCGGCGCCTTTTGCACTTACGCCTTAGGGGCGAACAATATCGCAAACGTCATGGGCGTGTTTGTGGATTCTGCGCCTTTTCAAACCGTTTCTGCCGGCTTTTTCACCTTTTCCCCTGAGCAAATCCTGTTTTTCTTAGGTGCTGTTGCCATCTCTGTCGGCATTTTCACCTATTCTCAAAAAGTGATGGCAACAATCGGCAATCACTTGATGAAAATGTCGCCGTTTATTGCTTTTATCGTCGTTTTGTCTCAAGCCCTTGTACTCTTCTTGTTTTCGTCATCTTCTTTGCATGACGCATTGCTCGCTCTTCATTTGCCTGCGTTTCCGCTTGTTCCTGTTTCGAGCACGCAAGCTGTCATCGGTGCCATTTTAGGTATCGGTCTTTTAAAAGGCGGGCGTGGCATCAATTGGTCGATTGTCTTGCGAATCGTTGCCGGCTGGTTCACAACCCCCGTTGCTACCCTGCTGATTTGCTTTGTTTCATTGTTCTTTTTGGAAAATGTTTTTCAGCTCAAAGTCTTTTTGCCTTAACTTTTCAGATTTTTTTGTGTGCCATCTGTCATTTTTCTTTGACATCGTTTTTGATTGCGCTTATATTCACCTGCATGGAAAATTTAACATACAAAATCTCAAATGGCGTTTTGCGCCTTGATATCAGCGGCGATTATAAAAATAAAAATCTGCCGGAAGTTTTTTTAGCGCAAATTAAATCACCTGAAATCAAACGCATTGAAATAGATGCCAAAGACCTCAATTCGTGGGATTCTTCTTTACTCGTGATGTTGCTTGATATCTACCATAAAGCCACCGCTTTGAACATCAAATTTGACGGCAAAAATTTTCCGAATGGTGTTCAAAAACTGATTGAACTTTCGCTTGCCGTCAAACCGCAGCAAGAGCCTCCGTTGCCTGCAAAACAGAGTTTTTTGGATTGCTTCGGCGATTTTGGTCTGCACATTTTTCACACATTTATGAAAGGTGCAAAATTTGCACTTTCGAACCTTAGAACCTTTTTTTGGGCGCCTGTATTCAAACCTGTTTCGCGCACTGTTGATTTTTGGTTTGCCTTTCAGGAATGCGGTCCCAAAGCTTTGCCGATTGTGCTTTTGATAAGCTTTATGGTCGGGCTGATTTTAGCCTTTGTCGGCGCCATCCAGTTGCAAATTTTCGGGGCTCAGGTTTATGTTGCAAGCTTGGTCACCATCGGTATGACACGCATCATCGGCGCCATCATGGTCGGTATCATCATGGCCGGTCGCACGGGCGCATCTTTTGCCGCCACAATCGGTACCATGCAGGTCAATGAAGAAATTGACGCCTTAAAAACAATGGGTGTCAAAACGGAAGAATTTTTAATTTTTCCACGCTTAAAAGCTTTGGTTATTTCCATGCCGATATTGACGATGTTTGCCGATTTTGCAGGCATTTTAGGCGGTGCTGCCGTTGGTATTTTAGCGCTTGATATCCCCTCGAGCGAATATTTTCGCTATGCTTACAAAGCTTGGCATTTAAGGCATTTTTTAGTCGGCATTTTTCATGCGCTTGTTTTCGGCTTTATCATCGCACTTTCAGGGTGCTACTTCGGCGTCAACTGTGGCAGAGATGCCGATAGTGTCGGCACTTCCACAACCAAATCCGTTGTTTACGGCATTGTTTGGATGATTATTGCGACCGGTCTTATTACCTTTTGTTTGCAAAGGATGCACATCTGATGGAAAACGTGATTCAAGCCAAAAATTTAACCATCGGATACGGTCCTAAAGTCCTTTTAAGAAATGCGGACTTTGCCGTCAAAGAAGGAGATATATTCATCATCATGGGCGGTTCCGGTTGCGGCAAGAGCAGCCTGCTTAAAGTTTTAACAGGCTTAATCCCGCCGCTTCAAGGCTCGTTTGATTTGCTCGGCGTTGATTTTAATCGAGCTTCAAGCGAACAAAAGAGTTTATTGCGCCAAAAAACCGGTATTTTATATCAAAGTGGTGCCTTATTTTCATCAATGACTTTGGCTGAAAACATCGCCATGCCCTTAGAGCAGTATTCCGCCTATTCACCCTCAACCATTGATGAGCTTGTGCGCTTAAAGCTTTCGCTTGTCGGTTTGAGTGGCTATGAAAATTATTATCCGTCCGAAATCAGCGGCGGCATGAAAAAACGTGCCGGTTTAGCGCGTGCTTTGGCACTTGATCCCAAAGTTGTTTACTTTGATGAACCGTCGGCAGGCTTAGATCCTGTCAGCTCTGCCCGCCTTGATGATTTGATGCTTGAAATAAACGCTAATTTAGGCACAACACTTGTTGTTGTTACCCATGAATTGCAATCCATTTTTAACATTGGCAATAACTCGATTTATCTTGACGCCGCCACAAAAACCATTACGGGAAGCGGCAGCCCGAAAGATCTTCTCAAAAATCCGCCGAATGAGCGTATTGCCCAATTTTTAACCAGAGGAAAAGAAAAATGAAAAAAGAACCAAACAAAAAAACCATTGCACTGTTTATGCTCGTCGGTTTTGCGCTTTTAATCGGGCTTATTGCCAAGAATCTGATTGAAGAATATATCATCAACAACCGCAATTTGGTCACGCTGTATTTCAGCGAATCGATAAGCGGTCTTAATGTCGGCTCTCCGGTTGTTTATGAAGGCGTGACAGTCGGAAAAGTGGTCAAAATTGAGATCAAAACCGATCCCAAAACACTTGAATTCAGCATTCCGGTTTATATCCGCTTTTCACAAGACAATGATTTCAGCCATATGACATTTGACGATGGCACAAACCGACGTGATTTTCTGCAAATGCTCATTGATAAAGGCTTGCGTGCACGTCTCGACAGCCAAAATCTGCTGACCGGACAGTTGATGATTGATTTGTTTATGGATCCGAATTCAGAACCTGTATATCATGATGATCATGATGAAAAGCATCTTGAAATCCCGACAACATTGTCTGCCTTCGGCAACTTGGCGCGCGACATCGGAGACTTGCCCTTAAAGCAAATCATTTGGCGCTTCGACAATGTTTTGAAAAAGCTTGAAGAGGACTTGCCGTCGCTTATTGAAACATATACCGATGCGGGCAATAAATTGAGCACATACATGAACAAATCTCTGCCTCAAACCAACCAAAGCCTCAATCAGCTCAACCAAACATTGAAAGATGTGTCAAACGCGTCTAAATCAATTAAAAATCTGGCTGATTATTTAGAACGCCATCCGGATTCCGTCATTAAAGGAAAGAAAGGTGAATAAAATGAAAAAAATTGTATTATGCTTGATGGTTTCATTGCTTTCGGGATGTTTTTTTTCAACCCCGAACAGCACATTTTATTTGCTTGAAAGCAACGCCGAGCTGGAGCCCGTTTCGCAAAAACGCTTAAGTATTGCCGTGCAAGATGTTTTGTTGCCGGATTATTTGCAGAAACCGCAAATTGTTTTGCAAAAAGAAAATTCTCCCGAGCTTAAAGTATCAGAATTTAATCGTTGGGGCTCTGATTTAGAGGGCATGATTCAAAACACTTTGATTGAAGATTTTCAGCGCTCTTTTCCGCAAGGCACAATCAAGCCGCTTTTGTTCGGCTCATCTGCGCAATACATTGTCAAACTCAACATTGAAAAAATGACGGGATTTTTAAGGCAAGACGCTGTTTTGAGCGGCTCATGGCAAATCTTAAATCGTTCCAATAAAGTTTTAAGGCAGGCTGATTTCAAATTGACAACACCTGCCGGCAGAACTTACGGCTCTTATGTTTCAGCTCAAAGCAAATTAATATCCGAGTTGGCATGCGAGATTGCCCAAGCGATTGAAGCACTTTAAAGTCACCCATCGCTGAGCCTGACTGTTTTTTTATTTATATCTGAGCTTAAACGTATTCCCCGTTTTCTTACTCACCTTCTCCGCCTCTTCAAGGGTGTAAATGCGCTTGATATTATAGTTTCCTTTATTCATATCACTCAAACTGTTATACCATTTACCATTTGCATAAAATTTATCACCATCTGCGGTATAAATCGCGAGGTCAGCTTTTTCTTTAATAGGGTAGTAAAGACCTTCCTTTATATCATAAAATTCAGCTTCCTTAAAATATTTTTCGCACTTTACTTTCACAGCTTCGGAACAATAAACATTTTTAATATTGCTCAAAGCGTGTAAATTAAGTCCATCAATATTTTCCATCGTAAATTCGTCTGTCCAGAAAATAGAATCGGGTAAAACAAGGTAATCTACAGAAGAATAATTTAAAAAATTACTATCAATACGCGTCACTCCTTCGGGTATTTCTATGTTCTTAAGTTTTGGCATGGTATTAAATGCTCCTGTTTCAATAATCTTAAGATTTGACCCATCTTGAAACGAAACATTTTCTACATTCCTTGAGCCATTAAATGCGGCTTGACCTATTCTTTCAACAGATGCCGGAATTGTTACTTCGGTTAAATTATTTGTATTCTTAAATGCTTGATTTCCAATAGATGTGATACCGAACATTTCAAGCGACATGATTTCCGTTCCCCAAGGCGCTGGATTTGTTGTACTGTCATAATCGCTCATCTGACCTGCTCCAACAATTTCCAAATGCCCATCTTCATATAAATCGTAATGACAATCGGCATCCGTTGTACCACATCTTCCGCTTTGGGTTATCGTTCCTTCATAAGCATATACACTCAAAGGAATTATAAAGATGATTAAAATCAAAACTACTTTTTTCATTATAAAACTCCATAAAAAAACGTTTCAGATACGTATCCGAAACGGGGAGTCCTAAAACTGCAACAAGCCAGTCAAGTTTATTCGCGGGTTTCCCCCTTATATCGCTTACTCCCCAAAGAGGAGTTGACCTTGTTGTAGGCGTCTTAGGGACACCGCAACCATCTCGGTTACATTTGTCATTTTGCCACATCAAAGGCAAAAAGTCAAACAAAAAAACCGCCCATTAAAAGAGCGGCTTTCTGTCTTTTTAATCTTCTTAAAACTTTTCTTGAAGCTCAAAGAAATAAGCTTGCGGATGGTCGCAAACAGGGCATCTCTCGGGCGCTTTCGGGCTTTCAATTCTGCAACCGCAGTTTGCACATTCCCAAATCACTTTTGTCGGGCGTTCAAAAATCTTTCCTTCGCACAACGAATCGAGCAAAGCCTGATATCTTTCTTCATGCCCTTTTTCGATTTTACCCACCATCTCAAAGAGTTTGGCAATCTTGTCAAAACCTTCTTCTCTTGCCTCGCGCGCCATACGCTCATACATATCCGTCCACTCATAGTTTTCGCCCGAAGCGGCATCTTTTAAGTTTTCGATTGTTGAGGGTACTTCGCCGTCATGCAAAAGCTTAAACCAAATTTTAGCATGCTCTTTTTCATTGTTTGCTGTTTCCTCAAACTTAGCAGCAATAATGTTGTAGCCTTCTTTTTTGGCTTTAGATGCATAATATGTATACTTGTTGCGAGCTTGAGATTCGCCGGCAAAAACGTCTTTTAAGTTTTGTTCTGTTTTAGAACCTTTAAGTTCCATGAAAGGTCTCCTTTGAAAAAAATTGATTTAATGCCAAAATACACAACCCATCAAGATGTGTCAATCAAATAAACATACTTTTAAGATTTTTTAATTTGCGATGGTATCGCCCGTATTGGAAGCTATATTGCCCGTATTAGCAACGGCATCATCTTTTTTTGAAGCAACTTTTGTTTCTGTCGCACCGGCATTGTTGATTTGAGCCACAACCTTTTTGAAAGCTTTGAGTTTTTCACCGCTCAAGCTCTCGCCCGTTGCCGCCTTAATTTTCAAAGGATCAACTTTTTTACCGTTCCTAATGACCTCAAAGTGCAAGTGAGGTCCCGTCGAACGCCCCGTTGAGCCGACATAAGCAATCACCTGTCCTTGTTTAACACGCACCCCCGGACGAATCCCTTTGGCATAAGCCTTTAAATGTCCGTATCCTGTTGAATATTCCGAATTATGCCTGATTGTCACATAATTGCCATATCCGTTCACCCACTTTGCTTTTGTCACCGTTCCATCGCCCGAGGCATAAACCTTTGTACCCTGAGGCGCGGCATAATCCACACCGCTGTGCATACGATATTGTTTCAAAATCGGATGGAAGCGTGTTCCAAACTTTGAAGAAACACGCGCTTTTTTATATTCAAGAGGCTTGCGGTCTAAGCTCTTTTTCAAAGCCTGCCCTTTTTCGTCGTAATAATCAACCGTTCCGGAGCTGTCTTTGAAGCGATAGAGCGCTGTTTTTACCTTACCTAAAGTCAGTTCTGCATAAATAATATCGCCGGTTTTAACCACATTGCCGTTTGGTGCTAAGTTTTGTTCATACTTCACCTCAAACTTATCTCCCGCCCGCACATCACGCCTTAAATCGACACTATATGAAAAAATATTGATAAAATTACCGACAATATTGTTAGGCACACCGGCAACTTTCATTGAGCCACCAACTGTGCCGTTAATTGTGCCTGAGACAACTTTGATTTCTTCTGTTAAATCGTCTTGTTCCGTTCTCGCCTCATATTTCCCGTCAGCATTTTTTTCAACAATATAACGAGTCCCGCTGACCGGCTCTGTCATAATTTTGGTGATGGATATAGCGTCATTATACTTACTGTCCGTCAGCGATGAGATATGCAAAACCTGCCCGACTTTCACTTTTCGTGCATCATACACTTTTTTATAAGCTGTATATATGTTTGTCGCCTCGGCATATTCCAACCCCATTTTGGTTAAAATCCCGATAAAGCTGTCACCTTTTTCAACCTTAACGTCTTCCTCATTGACACCGAGTGCTTTGAGGGTGAGCATATCTTCGGCCACTTCGGCTTCCTTGGGCAAATCCTCAATTTCAACTGTTTGAGGAGCCTTTGCCTCATCTTCTGCAAGCCTTAAATCATCTTCCAAAGAAAAAGCATCTTCATAAGCTGTGTCCTCAGGGATAATCTCAACCAATTCTTCATCATCAGGCAATGATGCTCTAACGCTGTTGTTATTATACACATAAACAAGCAATGCTGTTGTCACCGCGACAGCATAAACTCCGAGGAGAGTTCTTTCCTGCCTGATACGTTTTACTTTTGCTTTTGCGCGTTTAAAGTTCATTATTTCCAAACCTTTATATCAACCTTTCAGAGTCTGCCTTAAATTTATTTTTTTTGCAAGTAGATAATCAAGTTATACCATTCTAAGACATATTTTTAAGGGCTTATATCCACATTTTATAAATTTTTTATAAATTTTTAAATAAATGTCTTGCATTTCATTTTTTTGTTATGTATAAGAGTTTCATCTTTTGGGGGTGTAGCTCAGCTGGTTAGAGCGTCTGCCTGTCACGCAGAAGGTCGCGGGTCCGAGCCCCGTCACTCCCGCCAATAAAAAGTCCGCTTCAAAGCGGATTTTTTTATTGGCGAAAATACTGAGCGAGGACACGCGACCGTAGGTCATATTTTATTTATCTTAATCTTAATGTATTTCCCACCACAAACATTGAGCTTAAAACCATGGCAAGACTTGCGATATGCGGTGAAAGCTCAATACCAAAGGTGGCCAAAAATCCCATTGCGACAGGCAACATCAACATATTATAAAAAAACGCCCAAAACAGATTTTGCTTAATGATTTTGAAAGTCTTTTTGCTGATATCAAAAAGTTTCACAATGTTCATTAAATGATCATTTTTCAAAACAACATCTGCACTTGAAACGGCAATTTCCGTTCCCGTGTCTATGCTCAAGCCGATGTCAGAAGCCGTCAAAGCCGGACTGTCGTTAATTCCGTCCCCTACCATCATCACTTTAAGCCCTGCATTTTTGAGCTCGCGCACTTTTTGTGTTTTCTGATTTGGCAACACATTTGCCATCACATTTTTTATCCCGACCATTGAAGCCACTTTTTGCGCCGTGCTTTCATTATCGCCCGTCAACATCCAAACATCAATTTTTTTGCTTTCAAGCGCTTTGATAAGCTCTGCGGCATTTTCTTTGAGCATATCTTTGATACCGATGAGCCCTGAAACTTTACCGTCAATTGCCACATAAACAATGCTGTTTTGCTCATCTGTCAAGGCTTTTTCATCGCTTAATTTTGCCTTCAATCCACATTCTTTTAAGAGCTTAGCGTTTCCCAAAACAACCTCTTTGCCGCCCACAACACCTTTGAGGCCGAGCCCTGCCAAATTTTCAAATTTTTCAATGCGACCGGCTTTAATTTTTCTTTCAAACAAATATGCCTTGAACGCATTGGCAATCGGGTGCGCCGATTTTTCCTCCAACGCAGCCGCCGTTTTAATTAAATCATCATCTGAAAGGTTAGAATAATTGAAAATTTTTGCAATTTTCGGTTTACCTTGAGTGAGCGTGCCCGTCTTATCAAAAAGGACGGCGTTGATATCTTTTGCGCGCTCCAAAACATCTGCTTTTTTGATTAAAATACCTTCTTTTAAGGCAAGCCCCTCTCCCATCACAACCGCAAGCGGCACCGCAAGCCCCAAAGCACATGGGCAACTTGCCACCAACACCGTCACAAACTTGATAACGGCAAAGCTCAAATCCGCACCATACCAGAGATAAAAAATAAATGTCATCAGTGCCAACGCGATGATAACAGGCACGAACACGCCTGAAACCTCATCTGCCACACGCGCCGTTTTCGGCTTAGAAGCTGCCGCTTCCGTCACCATCTGAACGATTTGAGAAACACTTGATTGCTTGCCTATGTTTTTTGCCTCATAAAGCACATACCCGTCATAGTTAAACGAACCGGCAAGCACTGTATTGCCGATTTGCTTTTTAACAGGCTTGCTCTCGCCTGTGATAAACGATTCGTCAAAATGCGCTGAACCCTCAACAATCACCCCGTCAACCGCCGCCTTGTCACCGGCATACACCGCCAAAACATCACCTTTTTTAACCTCATCTAAAGTAACTTTTTGCTCTTTTCCGTTTTTGAACAGCACGGCAAAATCCGGCGTGATTGTCACAAGCTTTTGCACAGCCTCAAGCGTTTTTTGCCTTGCACCGCCCTCAATCATGCGCCCGAGCAAAACAAAATATATAATCATCGCCGCGCTTTCAAAATAAACCGGTGCGTCTATAGCAAAAACAGCGATATACAGGCTATATAAAAAACTTGTCACCACTCCAAGCGTGATGAGACTGTCCATATTGGGCATCAAATGTATCAAGTTTTTAACTCCGCTTGATAATGTCTTCCTGCCCTCAAACAAAAAAACGGTGCCAAGCAAACTTAAAACCCAAACTTTATGTGTCGGCTCAAAGTTTGTAAACATTGAAAGCCACATCATTAAAAGCAATAAAACTGCGCCAATGATGAACTTTATCTTTTGGCTTTTTTCTTGTTTTTGAGGTTCTAATTTTTTAAACTCACCTAAGCTCTTAAAACCGGCACTTGCCACAAACTTTTCAATATCGACAAGCCTGAGTTCGCTTTCGTCATATTCTACATTTAAGGTTGCCATCACCAAATTGACATACGCATTCAAAACACCCCTCTGCTTTTTAACGTATTTTTCAAGACCGTTCGAACAAGCGCTACAGGTCATACCGTCAATCAAAAGAATGGCTTTTTTCATTTTTTCAGCCGATAACCTCAAAACCTAAATCATCAATTTTTTCTTTAATGTCATCTAGGCTTGCCGGCGTTTCAAATTGAACATCAACTGCCTTTTGCTCAAAATTTGCACTCACGGATTTCACCCCCTCAATGGCCAGAAGCGCATTTTGCACACGCATTTCACAACCGTGACATCTCATCCCTTCAACTTTTAAATTTGCTTCTTGCATCTTTTTTTTCCTTAAACATTAAATAAAAACGTCATGATATCGCCGTCTTGCACAACATATTCTTTTCCTTCGGAGCGAATTTTTCCGGCTTCTTTGCAAGCCTGCTCTCCGCCGAATTTAACATAATCATCATACGAAATTGTTTCAGCTCTGATGAAACCGCGCTCAAAGTCTGAGTGGATAATACCGGCACATTGAGGCGCTTTATAACCTTTCAAAAACGTCCATGCACGCACTTCTTTCGGCCCTGCCGTAAAATAGGTTTGAAGCCCCAAAAGCGCATATCCCGCCTTAATGATTTTCGAAAGTCCGGTTTCTTTTAAGCCCAAAGTTTCCAAAAATTCCTTTTTTTCAGCCTCATCTTCGAGCTGTGACACTTCTGATTCTATCTCGGCAGATATAATCACGGCTTTTGCGTTTTCATCAGCCGCCTTTTGGAAAACAGCCTCTGAAAATTTATTACCTGTTGCAGCCGATTCTTCATCAACATTGCAAACATACAAAACAGGCTTTGAGGTCAAAAGTTGGAGCATTTTATATTGCTTATATTCGTCTTTTTGGCTTTCTTTCGGCGCCGCCGTTCTTGCGGGCTTTCCGGCTTCTAAGGCTTCAATAATCGGCTCAATCACGGCCTTTTGGACGATGGCTTCCTTGTCACCGCCGCGCGCTTTTTTAACAACTTGATCAATGCGTTTTTCTAAGCTTTCAAGATCTGCAAGCATCAACTCCGTTTCAACAATTTGAGCATCTCTTATCGGGTCAACCGAACCTTCAACGTGGGTAATATTGTCGTTTTCGAAACAGCGCAAAACATGAATAATTGCATCTGTTTCTCTGATATTTGCCAAGAACTGATTACCCAAGCCCTCGCCTTTGGAAGCGCCTTTGACAAGTCCTGCAATATCCACAAATTCGAGCTGTGTCGGCACAATGTTTTTAGGCTTTACCATTTCAACTAATTTATCAAGCCTGTCATCCGGCACAGCAACGCGCCCTGTGTTTGGTTCAATCGTGCAAAACGGAAAATTTGCCGCCTGCGCCGAAATCGTTTGTGTTAAAGCATTAAAAAGTGTTGATTTACCAACGTTTGGAAGTCCTACAATACCACAGTTAAAACCCATCTTAAAATCCTTAAACCAAAATATTATTTTTTCTTTGCTTGTTGCATGCCCAAAAAGTTGGAGCACGAATCAATCCCGTTTTGAATAATCACTTCAACGGCCTCAGATACCGTTTCAAAAGCCTTTTCCAAAACAGCTTTATCTTGCTTTGAAAAATGCCCCAAAACATAATCAATCACTTGAGGGCCTTTGTTTTGCGGTCTGCCAACACCGATGCGTATACGGTTATATTGAGGTGTGATGTTCGAATCGATACTTTTTAGTCCGTTATGCCCACCGGCACCACCGCCCATTTTTGCTTTAAGCTGACCGAGCGCCAAGTCAATATCATCATGAATCACAATCACATTTTCAGGCAATATCTTAAAAAACAATGCGGCTTTGACGACCGAATTGCCTGACAAATTCATAAACGTTTGCGGCTTTAAGAGATAAACTTTTTCCGAAGCAATTTGTCCTTCGGCAATAAGACCGTCAAACTTTGACTTGAATGCGCCAAATTTATAGCGGCAAGATATCACATCCGCCGCCATAAAACCAACATTGTGGCGAGTGTTTTGATATTCCGTTCCCGGATTTCCAAGCCCGACCACTAAAAACATTTTTTGCCCTATTAACGCAAAAAGTCAACGTGAATCGGCATATCAGAAACAGGATGGAATTGAACATCCTGACATTTTACTTTTTCTGTTTTGCCTTCAATGTCGAGTGTGATTTCGCTGTTGAACAGGTCAGACTTGTTGAGTGCTTTTTCAAGCTCAACAGGATCAAGGCTGATCATCACCGGATCTTTCTTTCCGCCATAAATAACAGCAGGAACGCGACCCTCACGACGACATGCACGAGCTGCCCCCTTACCTGCTTTCTCACGCTTTAATGCTTTAAATGTAATGTTTGTCATATTTTTTATCCTTATATTATTGTTGTTTATCTTTAAGTCAGCCTCCAGGGGTGCTAACATAAAGTGATGTTTTCATACAACTTTATTTTTGATAATGCAAGTGTTTTTTTATTTATATCTCAACTTAAAGGTATTACCTGTCGGTTTTGAAATCTTTGAAGCTTCTTCAATGGTATAAATACGTTTGTTTCGATATCCGCTGACATTACCGTTTTCATCAAAAAGCGTTACACTCCCGTCTTTGTTAACAACAGAGCCATAAATCACGTTTGCCGCATAAGACGCATATTTTCCGCCTCCGAAACTGGAAAGCACCTCTTTACAGTTACCCCCCATGCATTTAATTTTCAGTTTATCCGTCGGCAACAATCCGCCACCGGCATTCAAATATGCCTCCAATTGCGTTGCACTGACAGATATATCGCTGACTTGAACGCCGACGAAGGCGTTAGACGAAATACTCACCCCATCAGGAATAACCAATGTCTTTAGATTTTTGCACCCCCAAAAGGCATCTACTCCGATGCTTGTCACCAAGCTTGGAATCGTAATGCTTTCAAGCGGCGTCCCAAAAAACGCGCGATATCCGATGGAAGTTATTTTCGAATCTTCCGGAATATTGATTGTTGTTAGATGAGAGCCTCGGAAACTACCGATGGAAGAAACATTTTTACCTATCGTTGCTTCTGTCAATTCGCTGCACATTGAGCAACTCACAGCCGAGGTCACCGTATCAGGAACAGTAAGCGTTTTCAGCTTTGTTCCATGGAAAGCATCGTCTCCGATGCTTGTTACCGAGTTCGGAATCGTAATGCTTTCAAGCGGTGTATCCCAAAAAGCTCTATATCCGATAGAAGTTATTTTTGAGTCTTCCGGAATATTGATTGTTGTTAGATGAGAACCTTGGAAACTACCGATAGATGAAACATTCTTTCCAATGCTCACCTCTGTTAATGCTTGACAACCCGAACAACCCACAGCCGAGGTCACCGTATCAGGAATCGTTAGTGTTTTAAGCTTTGTTCCATGAAAAGCATCATCTCCGATGCTTGTCACCGAGTTCGGAATCGTAATGCTTTCAAGCGGTGTATCCCAAAAAGCTCTATATCCGATAGAAGTTATTTTTGAGTCTTCCGGAATATTGATTGTTGTTAGATGAGAACCCTGAAAACTTCCAAGCGCCGATACATTCTTTCCAATGCTCACCTCTGTTAATGCTTGACAACCCGAGCAACTCACAGCCGAGGTCACCGTATCAGGAACAGTAAGCGTTTTCAGCTTTGTGCCACGAAAAGCATCATCTCCGATGCTTGTCACCGAGCTTGGAATCGTAATGCTTTCAAGCGGCATCCCAAAAAACGCGCGATATCCGATGGAAGTTATTCCTTTTTCAATCACGACAGAAGTCATATTTTTATATCCGCCGTTTCCCGCCACGCCATCGCCTGAAATCGTCAACACGCCTGTTTCTTCATCAAAATCATAAGAAACATCAGCTTTTGCTTTCAAAGACAGAACTTCAAAAGCACATAACATTAAAATCAATTTCCTCATCAATTTTCTCCTATTTTCTGTTTATCAAAAAAAATAAAAAACCGCATCTTTTTAAGAGCGGTCGGAGAGTTCGAAAATCATACGAAGTGAAATGACTCTTATAGCCTTTAGAAAATATTCTTGAACATCCGCCATAAGCTCCCCGAACCAATATCGGGGATAATCTGTGCCATTTAAAATAAAAATAGCACCTAAGCGGTGTTATCCTTCACCGCACTTCGTAAAAGCTTTCGACAGCTCCGCGCCCATTCAGACACTTGATAAAAAAGCAACCTTTCCTATCCGTCATTTATTTTCTCATAATTTCTTTCAAATTTCAAGCACTTTTTAACTTTTTAATGATAAAAAAAATAAAAAAGGAGATTTATCATGACATATATTCTTTCAGGCTTTCTTTTCGGACTTCTTATCCCTTACATGGCGCGCCGTTTTTCAAAATTTATGCCGGCTACAATGGCTTATGCTATTTATCGACTGATTGCGCCCGTCAAAAAAGTTTCTAAAGAAAAGCGCAAACAAAACGGGGTTTATCAAAAACTTGTTCATAAATACCTCATGCGATCAATCGGCTGGGGCATTATTTCTTCCGCCCTCACTTTGGGCGTCCATTTATGCTTGCCGTCTGATTTTTACATCGCACTTGTTTGGATTTTATTGCTCCTCTATGAAATTGATGAACGGATGTTTTTATTGCCCGATATTTTGACTGTACCACTTTTGATTATCGGCTTTATTTATGCTTCAACCATTCCCTACGACGGGCATTTTATGTGTTGCTCACCGGCGTTTTTCAGTGCGGTTGGTGCGGCAATCGGCTACATTCTTCCGGTGATTGCCACCCTTGTGATGGTCAAAAAAAATCCCGATGCTTTCGGCGGCGGTGACATCAAATTGCTTTCTGCCGTCGGTGCTTGGATTGGTTTTTATCATGTGCCGGTGTTGATTTTAGCTTCTGCCGTTCTTTTCGGCTTATTCTGCCTTATAAAGCGCGAAAGATCGGGCGCTTTCGGACCGGCGATTGTGATTACAACATTAGCTCTTGTATTTTTTGTAATTTAGGATAAAATACGCTTAGAATTTCAGTTGAAAAGGAAAAAACGATGAAACAATTTTTACTCTCTGACAAGCAAAAAGCTAAAGCATTTGTCGAAACGAACAGCTTTGATATGTTCATTATGGCGCTTATTTGCGTCAACTCCGTTGTTTTGGGGCTTTTAGCCATCCCTTCTTATGCCTTAAATTTCGGACCTTTGCTTTATTTAACGGACAGACTTTGCCTTGCCATCTTCCTTGTTGAAATAGGCTTAAAGCTTTTTGTTTACGGTAAAAATTTTTTTGCATCCCGCTGGAACACTTTTGATTTTTGCATTGTTGCACTGTCTTGCTTTTCGTTTGCCTCTCCGTTTATCATCTTCCGCGCTTTCAGACTGTTCAGACTTTTGAAATACATCAACCGCTTTTCAAAACTCAAGCGCATTATAGATGTTTCGCTTTCGCTCATTCCGAACTTTGTGGCGTTTGTTTTGGTGTTTGGTGTTGTTTTGTATGTTTCCGCCATTATTTCGGTGAATATGTTCGGCGCTCGCTTTTTTAACTTTGCGACTTTATCCGAATCAACCCTAACGCTTTTACAAGTCTTCACTTTAGACGGATGGGCGCACATCACACGCACGGTCATGGCTGTTTATCCTCATTCTTGGATTTTCTTTATTCTCTATTTAGGCACAACCATCATGCTTTTCTTAAGCTTTCTCTTAAGCCTTGTTGACGAGCTGATAAAAAAAGAAATTTCAACAGAAAGCAAACCTCTTTCAAAGCCCCTCAAAGCCCCTGCAAAGAAAAAGACAACAGCTAAGAAATAAAAACCCTTTATTGAATCCTCCTCGCTTTGCCGGAAAGGCAAAATAATAAAGTCACCCCTCGCCGAGGCTTAAAAAGCCGAGCGCGTCAAGGGGTCAACGAATTAGAAAAAAACATTTAAGAGTCACCCCTCGCCGAGGCTTAAAAAGCCGAGCGCGTCAAGGGGTCTACGAATTATTGAATCCTCCCCCTCAGCGCCTTTGGCGCGAAACCGAGGGGGGAGGTATGGAGGGGGTGACAACAAAAGAGCCTTTTTTCCTGTCATCCCTTGCGCTGTGCGGCGCATCAGCGCATCAAGGGATCTCAAAGCCGTCGTTGTGCCGTCAGGCACACATACGCCGCTTCTTAAATTAAAAAACAATCCTCCCCTTTAGTTTGTTCACGCTTGTCCTACGCTGTCGCTTGCGCTTCGAAGGTTCATTCACTACCTTCTCACAACAACGCGCCCCACAGAAAGAGAGTCTGAAAAGTTTGATAACAAAATAACCTTATCTTTTTTTATATTTTTTTCACTTTAACTTCTTTTTATTTCTGTTCATCGCTATAAGCTACACCGAACCCAGCGTCTAACGCGGGGTTTTCTGAGTACAAAAAAAATCCACCGGTTTTAAAGCCGATGGATTCTTCTTTTTTAGAAATTGCGGATGATATTCTCTGCAATTTGCGAGATTAATTCATCCGTCGGGTTCGGATTTTCTTCCCGAGCCATTTTTTTGGCGACCCTTTCAAGCTCCAAGAGCTTTTCGAGATAGCCATGGCAACTTGCCGGAGTAGCGCCGATAAACTTGAGAAAAGCGAGGCTTTTTTCTTCTTCCGAACGCCTAAAAGCACCGTTAGGATACTCTTTAAGCGCCTGAAGCTTCATCTTATGCTTTTCTTCCTGCATCATAGCCACGCGCCTTAACAAAATCGGATCGCTTTCATAGCGCGTTCCGACAGGTGTCGGAAATGCAATGAAATCGGCAAACCCAACCTTTGCAATCAGAGCCTTTTTATAGGTCTGATACTTGGCGCTCGGAAGGAAATTGACTGCCGATACTGCGGTATAATCCTGCGCCGGCAGAAGATGCCATTTTTCGCCTAAAATTTCCTGCCATTTTGCTTTCGGAAAAACCGAAACATGAAGCGAGAAAATATAGGCGCCACTGGCGTCTCTTTCGAGCACAATCCCACCTTTAGGCTTCTCCTCACAGGGCTTTGCCCCTCTCATCACAAGGCTTTCTTCAAGCGGACTGTAGTTGACGGCATCTCTTAAAGAAATGGATGCAAAGATATACTTTCCGCTTGCCTCAAGGGCTGTGATAAAATCGGGCAAATCGACCTCAGGTATATGCTCAAAGACATCGTTGCAAAAAACGACATCAGCATACCTTGAAAGAGGCGTGGAAAATGCCTTGACGCCGATATCATACCGCTGGACGGTAATGTTGCCGTAGGTCTCAACTTGTTTGAGATCTTCGACAGGAAGAGCATTTTCTCTTTTCAAAAGAGGTGCTATAAAGCTCATGACCTGCTTAAGGCTTTTACCCTTTCCAAACATGCCGGAAATTTTCGCGGCATGATTTGCCAGAGTTTTGCCAACGACATTGGCGGCCTTCGATTTTCCGCAGCCATAGTCGGTTATGACAACCTCTTTTTTAAGATCGATACGATTTTCTTTGGCAAGCTCCAACACATTTGCCATCATCTCTGAGAGCAACATATCAGCCGAGCTGCCGTATTTCGTACCGGCACTGTGGATGCGCGTATACACATCCTTGAGGTCAATCTGGTTCTCCCACCAGTTGCCTGCCGTATCCTTGAAGAATACGATTTGCTTGTTTTTCTGCATAATATATTTAATTTAATTTTTTTTGAATTAAAGTCAGTGTGCTTTTATGGAAAAAAACACACTGACTTGATTGTTGCGGAAGCCTACTACCCCTTTACGGGGATTTTGAAGACAACCTTCTTGACGAAGTGCTTGCCTTCACTGTCCATGCAGGGCTTGTGGCCCATTCCAGGGACAATGATGCAGCACTCGCCGGCCTTCAGGATGACCTTGTCCGTGCAGGGAGTCTTGCCATCATAGAAGGCGATGTCGCGGGTGGCATCGTATTCTTCTGTGACGGAGAGCTTGTCCACGGGGCAAAGCTCAATTTCTTCCTGCCCCTCGAGGACGCACTGAACGTCGATAAAACGCTCATGCGACTCATAGGGGCCTTCAGCGCGGCTGTTATAAACCTCCGCATTGGCATACATTTTTTCTGCCAGAGCGGAAAGGTCTTTACGACCGAGCAAAAAATTTTTAGAAAGAGACTTCAGGAGCTCAATCATCTCCTCGGCGTAACCACCGCAAATCTCGTTCTGACGAAGGTCAGCGAATTTTCCTTTCATAGTATATTGGAATTGTGGCAAATTTTATAAAGAAAACCTATTCTTATAACACCTGCCTGTGAAACATATTTCAAATCGATATATTATGAAAGAACACTTCCGCAAAGGAATATATACATAAACTTTCATAATAATATATTTGATTCGACTTAACTGTATCATAAACGTACGTTTAAATCAAGTTCTTTTTTGAAAAATTTCAAATTTTTGACAACTCTCTTTCAATATCCTTTTGATAAGGGTTTCTCACACTTTCTTAAAGTCAATTTTTGTCAACTTTTATGCCTTTTGAGTGCTCAATTTAAACATACCTTTAAATCAATCATTTTGAAAATGAAAAAAAGCTTGATATTTAAGGATAAAACAAATGTCTCAATATCATTTTTTCCGATGATTAATTCAAAAGGGTGCAGAAATCAAATCTGCACCCTTTCATTCTACACACCAATCAATTCGGCGAAGTTTTCAGCAACCTTTTGGTCGGCATTTTTCGGTTTTTCAAGCAAACAGGACTTTGCTTTGGCTTCGGCATCCAAAAGTTTGTTAATCCCATCTTTTGGTATATCTTCAAGCTGATAGATGCCGGAAGAATTTGGCTTTAAGCCTGCAAATTCAAGTAAAGCTTTGCTTTTTGATGTTTCCCGCGCTTTGAAATCACTTTGCGGATAGGCTTCCAGAGCCTCAAGCTTCATCACATGCTTTAAGGGTTGGATTGCTGCCGTTCTCCTCAACAGAATCGGATTCTTTTCCGCCGGCGTTTTTACAAGTGTCGGAAAAGGAGCAAAATCTGCAAAGCCATACTTTGCAATAATCCTTTTCTTCTGCTCGACATATTCTGCACTCGGCGTAAAGTTGACAGCCAAAACAGCCGTACAATCCGTTGAGGGCAAAAGTACCCATTCTTCTCCTAAAAGCTGTTGCCATTGTTTTTGATCCAAAACTAAAACATGAGCCGGCAAAATATAATTGCCATCCTCGTTTTTTTCTAAAACAACGGCGCCTCGCGGCACTTGATTTGCAACTTCCGCCCCGTTGAAAAGTTCCTTTTCTTTGAGCAAAACACACCCTACCGACGGCCTTAGCGGAATAGTCATAAAGACGTATTTTCCGGCATTTTTGATCTTGTCCAAAACAGCCGGAATATCCTCAGCGGGCGTATGCGCCAAAAGACCGTTGCAAAAAACGATATCAGCTTTTTTCAAAAGCGGCGCGGCATAGGCCTTAATGCTCTCATCACTGTTTTGCACCTCAACGGTCTTGCCGTAGTCATAGCAAGTGATTTGCTCGGCGAGCTTCATTTTTACATTGTTGTAGTCTTTAAGCTCTCCCAGGGCATAATCAATCACCTCATCAAAAGTTCTTCCGTTTTCGAGCATCACTTCAAAACCGTCCACGTTGGCAACCCAAAAACATCCGACTTTGTTTGCGGCATTTGATTTGCCACCCATGATGTCTGTAATAATCAACGAGCTGCCGAAACTGATGTGTTTTTGCCGCACAAGCTCGAAGATATTAAACATCATTTCACAAACAAAAACATCCGGCCATTTAACAGATTTGGTGTCGACAAGCGGCAATTTCATCTGCAACGCTTTTAGGTCAATCTGATTTTTCAGCCACTGACCTTCTGTGTCTTGAAAAAACACGGTTGTTAATTTTTTTTCTTCCATGATAAACACAAAATTATAAGTGAAACATAATATTCTGATTGTATGTAAGTATATCGATTTTTTTCTTTTTGTCAAAACATTTTATTCCAAGAACTTAACATTTCTTTTTTTTTGTTGATATAGCTCTTAGAAAATGAACCTTCACCGGCCTTGTCGGTGGTTTTCTGTATACAAAAAAGCTCCCGCAAAAGGGAGCTTTCTCTTAAAAGATTGTGCTGGTGATGAAATCAGGCACACCGCTTTTTTGGCGCATGATGAAGGTATGAATACCCCCTTCATTGACAGGCAAACCCTGCTCTATCATACGCACCTCGGTCACGCCACCTGAGATGGTCAGGCAAGATTTGATGCCGGCTCTGTTGGCACCTAAGATGTCTGTTCCGAGTGTGTCGCCGACCATCAGGACCTTTTCGCGAGGCGTATCGCCCAAAACCCAGTCAAAAATGTTGGGATCAGGCTTACCATAGAGGATAACCTTTCCGCCGAGCGCACGATACGCGTTGGCGATGGAGCCTTGGCGGATGACCCACCTGCCGTCTTCCGAGGCAATTTCATCAGGGTTGGACACCACCATCGGCAGTTCCATCATTGCGAGTCGCCGGAGCTCTTGCATAAAGTCATCCATCGTCGTGCGATCCTCTCCGTTGATCTGAGGAATGCCGCAATAAACGAAATCGGCATCCTTCATATCTTCGACGAGCTCATAAGGCGATTCGTTGAAGATGGCGGGCACCTTCTCCGGCTTTTTGAAGTTTGCCGTGCCGAACACGCAATACCTATTGCCGCAGGGGAGTGTTCCCTTGGCGATATCCTCCTTGGCGTATTGCCCGGAGGTGATGAAATCGTCAAAATGGACACCCTTGATGAGGCCCTTCTTGGCATAACGTTCCACCGGATCGGTGAATGTTGCATTCGAAAGGAACACAACCTTCCTGCCCGTCTCACGGAGCTCTTTCAAAACAGCAACAGCTTCAGGATTCAGTCCATCGGCAAACGTGACAACACCGTAGTTGTCGACCAAGATGTAGTCAAAATTTTTGACCATCTTCATAAATAATTTGTTCATAATGTATAAAATTAGGAAATATTGTGCTCAGAATAAACATAAAAAACTCTTTTGTCAAGTTTTTTTTAAATTGTGAAAGTAAAAATGATTGACATGGTATTTTGTTCTGTTAAACTTTGGATGTTATCGTTCAATTTTTTTTCAAAGGAACTTTTGTGATGATTAAAAATATTTTTTGGGATGTTGACGGGGTTTTGGCAAACTTAAATTATGCTTATTTTCACTTTTTAAAAGAGCATCCGAAATATAAACCCATGTATGGCGATATGAAATGGGAAGATTTGCCCAAAGTTTTGCCGATTGTCCCAAAATACGGCGCGCTTGAATTAAAGACTCACCCGACGCTTGGCACAGAGCTTGACTATGATTTTTGCCACAGCCCCGAATTTTTCACAAACCGCCCGTTATACGACGGTGTTGTTGAAACATTAAAGCGTTTTCATGACAAAGGTTTCAAGCAGTTTACATTGTCCGCGACATTTGATGTTGAAACCAAAACAAAGTTTTTGAACAACCTTCTTGCCGAGGTGAAAGACTTTTTGACCATCAAATGCGTGCAACACGGCAAATTTATGCACGACACGGCAAAAGTTGATATGCTTAAATCTTGTTTTGAAGAGTATGGTCTGAAAGCCGATGAAACAATTTTGGTGGATGACCGTATTTATAACCAATATGCCGCGATTGATGCCGGCGCACATCCGATAAGATATCGTTGTGAATTTACAACCGATTTACCCGATGACTTAAAGTGGATTCCTGAAGTCCATTCCATGCAAGAGCTTGAAGCCTTGATTGACGACGTCAACTCCGGCAAACGCACCTTAAAATAAGCAAAAAAAGACCTTTGCTTAAAACGCGTGGTTCTTGTATATAGAAAAACCACTCTTGTTTAATAAGAGTGGTTTTTTGGGGATTTAATCTTCAGTATCCAAATTCACAATCATATCAAATTCTTCTTTGTTGAAGATTTCTTCAGTCTTTTCATCAATGAAGTAATCGTCAACGACATAGCCTTGTCTGATATTTATTGAGTCACCTTTTGTTTGATCAGCCTGTGCATGATAAACCAAGTTGCCTTGAACACTTTTTTCTGTAAGGATTTTTTTAATTTTTTCATTATGCATAATCATATCTTTTTAATACTTGTTATTCTCGTACATTACCATTCCGTCCATCTTTTGTCAAGTCTTTTATGTATATATTTTTTCCTTCTTTATCATAAATGTATGAATAATCGAAGTGCTTTCCTTTGTTCAATTTATTTTCTTTGCCAACAATAGATGACAAACTTTCCGTTTTTCCGTCTTTTGTAATTTTTATACTCCATTTCACTGGATTTTTTTGAAACAGTTCAGAATTTTCATGATTTTCTCTCGTCGCATAAAAATGCAATTTTGCACCCTTTTTAGGATGATCATTCATGATAAGTGCACCAGATTTAGCTTGAACGACACGAGAGCTGACATTTATTTGATAGCATTCTGTATGATACTCATAATATCTATAATTTAATTGGTTTTCTGATACTTATATATCACCATTTTCACTTCTTGTCAATCGTTTTTGTCAAATTATTTTATCCCTTGATTAAAATAATCGGCAAGGCAAGTAAAATGGCACATAGCCCGAAAATCAATTGGTTCTTAAGACTTTGTTCATGGTAGCGAATAGCAGAATAAATCATCACAACCGGCACCGAAAGCCTTAAAAAGACAGCCACGATTGAAACCGGCAAAATGTTGATGGACGTATATATCACCAAAAACTCCGAAGCGGCATAAAACAAACCGGCAAGAACAATGCCTTTATTGACAAACATATTCTTAAAATCTTCTTTAGAGATGCCGTGAAATAAACTCACCGCAAACATGATAGCGGATGAAACAAGCACATGTGCATACCACCCAATTTGAGGAATAGCAAGGTGGTCTGAAACGGTGTATGAAGCCATAATCAGCGTCACCGCAAAAAAAGCTGTCATCGCTTTTTTTGAAAGTCTTTTGGCATCACCCTTGATTAAAAAGACAGTACCCAACACCCCAAATCCTACAATACACAAAACCTTAATATATCCCAAACCTTCACCAAAGAAAAGATTGTTCGCAAGCGCCCCTAATGCCAACGCAATAAAGCTCAAAAACACTGAAGACGAAGTGCTTTCTTTGTTGACAACTTGCTGTAAAGCAATCAGATAAAACAACGTAGCGCCTTTATACACACTGATAAGAACATAAGGTGAAAGCAAAGTTCCTTTCACATCATCATACACCAAATGCCCCAAAAGCGGAAATGTCAACAAAAGCACAACCAAAAGCCAAGTACTTGTAAAGGCTGATGACATTTTAGGCGGAAAATATTTTGCCGCAGGTCGATATAAAATTGGTCTGCCTGCCCAACAAATGAGCAACAGTAGCCCGATAAAAATCTGAAACAAGGTCATGCTATTTTCCTAAATCGCTTCTTTAACCTTATTGATTGCGGCTTGCAAATTTGATGCGTCCGAGCCGCCGGCTTGCGCCATATCAGCTCTTCCGCCACCGCCTGTTCCACCGACAGCAGCTGAGGCGAGTTTGACCAAATCAACCGCCGAATATTTATCCGTCAAATCTTTTGTAACACCCACAACAATGGAGGCTTTATCATCTTTATCGGTGGCCAGAACGATAATACCCGATTTGATGCTTTGGCTTATTTCATCAACAAAAGCTTTGAGTTCTTTGGGGTGAACACCTGAAACGATTTTGCCGACAAACTTGATGCCGTTGACCGTTTCTGCCTCATCTTTTGAGCCGTTATTACCGCTTAACAATTGTTTTTTCAAATCCAAGATGTTTTGCTCTAACTTTTTCTTTTCTTCCAACAGATTCGAAATTCGTTGCTCTAAGTCATTAACATTGGTTTTTAAGCTTGCGCAGAGAGCATGCAATTTTTCTTCCAAAGCGTGCTCAAAGTTTTCAGCCGCAGCACCTGTCACACATTCCAATCTGCGCACACCAGCCGCAACGGCAGATTCCGAGATAATATGGAAATAGCCGATATCGCCCGTATCGCAAACATGTGTGCCGCCGCAAAGCTCTTCGCTGTAAACCGCGCCATTTTTTTCCATTTTGACAACACGCACTTCTTCGCCGTATTTTTCGCCAAACAGCGCCATCGCACCCATTGCTATGGCATCATCTTTATTCATCAACACCGTATTGACATGGTAGTTTTCTCTGATTGAGGCATTGACCATATCTTCAACCTTGCGAATTTCTGCAGCTGTAATTTGCTTGGAGTGCGAAATATCAAAGCGCATACGTTCGGGAGCCACAAGCGAGCCTTTTTGCGCCACATGGTCGCCTAAAACCACACGCAAGGCTTTATGCACCAAGTGCGTGACCGAGTGGTTGGCACAAATTTGTTTGCGGCGCGTTTCATCAACCTCAAACGAGGCCACATCGCCCACTTTAACTTTGCCTTTAATGAGTTTGCAAACATGAACAAAAATGTTGTCTAATTTGCGTTTGGCATCTGTCACTTCAATTTCAAAATCTTTGCCTGAAATGCGCCCTGTGTCGCCGACCTGACCGCCACATTCGCCATAAAACGGGGTTTGGTTTGCTGTCAGATAAAATTCGCCTTCTTTGACCTCGTCAACGCTTGCACCGTTTTGAACAAGCGCCGTGACGGCACAATCTGCTTTTAAGGTTTTATATCCCAAGAAATCTGTTGCCCCGACTTTGTCAGAAAGCTCAAACCAGACCTTTTCGGTGCCTTCATCGCCTGAACCCGCCCAGTTTTGACGCGCCAATTTCTTTTGTTCTTCCATGGCTTTGTTAAAGCCGTCGGTATCAACATTAATGTTTTTGAGCTTTAAGGCATCTTCGGTCAAATCAAGAGGAAAACCATACGTATCATAGAGCTTGAATGCCGTTTCACCCTTCAAAACACCGCCTGATGACATATTTGCCGTTTCAAAATCCAAGAGTTTCATACCTGTTGATAAGGTTTTGCCAAATCGGAGCTCTTCGGCTTTGATTGTTTCTCTGATTAAGGCCTCGTAGCGCAAAAGCTCCGGATAAGCCTCACCCATTTCACGTTGCAGAGAGGGCAACAATTGATATAAAAGCGGCTCGTGCACGCCCAACATATAAATATGACGCATGGCGCGGCGCATAATGCGGCGCAAAACATAACCCCTGCCCTCGTTTGAAGGCAACACACCGTCGGCAATCAAAAACGCGGTTGAGCGCAAGTGATCCGTGATGACATTATATGATGATGTAAAGTTCGGGTTTTCTTTGTCTGTGCCGGTTAATTTGCATAAATCAGTAATGAGGTTTTGGAACAAATCAATATCATAGTTTGAGTGCACCCCTTGCAAAATGGCTGTAATGCGCTCTAAGCCCATACCCGTATCAATGCAACGTTTTTTGAGGTTTACATGCTCACCTGTTGGCAAGACTTCAAACTCATCAAAAACCAAATTCCAAATTTCAATCCAACGGTCGCCATCTTCTTCAGGCGTGCCCGGCAATCCGCCCCAAACTTCCGGCCCGTGGTCATAAAAAATCTCGGAACAATAGCCGCACGGGCCAGTATCGCCCATTTGCCAGAAGTTGTCTTTTGTTGATATATCAATAATACGGTCAGAGGGAAGCCCCGAAATCTTTTTCCATAAATCACGCGCGACATCATCGGTGTGAAAAACCGTCACGGCTAATCTGTCTTTTGGGATACCAAACTCTTTGGTCACCACTTCCCAAGCATAACGAATGGCTTCTTCCTTAAAATAATCGCCGAAAGAAAAGTTGCCGAGCATTTCAAAAAACGTGTGGTGACGCACATCATAGCCAACGCTGTCCAAATCATTATGTTTACCGCCGGCACGCACTGATTTTTGCGCTGTTGTGGCGCGTGTGTAGGGGCGTGTTTCATTGCCCGTGAAGATATTTTTAAATTGCACCATTCCTGAGTTTGTAAACATCAAGGTCGGGTCATTATCCGGCACCAACGAAGACGACGGCACAACCGTATGCCCGTTCTTTTCAAAGTAGTCCAAAAACGTTTTTCTGATTTGTTTTAAGGTCGCAGTCATTATTTTTTCCTTATTTATACATTTCTTTTTTTGCTCAAAATAAAGCAAACAACCGAATATGTAAAGAGGATTTTTATTTTTTATTGATGCTATTGCTTAAATATATGATTTTTCTTATAAAAATGTAAGATGTTTCACGTGAAACATTAAAAAAAAGAAAAGCGCCTATTTGTTTAATAAGCGCATTTTTATATAAAATTCAATATGCTAGTATTTTATACCTTTGAAATTAAACACCACGGAGCAATACGCCGAATCCGAACATACCTCCTCACAAGTTGCGGCAACATTCGAAATATCCAGTTTTTTGACTGTGGCACTATACACAACTTCATCTTTTGTGTTTGAGGCAACATGTATGCTCCCCTTTTTCCAAAGTTTGGAAGGCACGACGACATCCCAATTTCGGACAAGAAAATCTGAGCAAGCCTGTTTTGCTCCTTGCAGAAATGTAACGTGGAGTTCGTAGGTATGCTGTCTGCCCTCGCTCAGTTCCTGAATCGAAAGACGTGGTGAAATTTCGCCAAGAGGTGCACGACAAACCTGATAAGCGTTGCCGGCAATAATTGAAGTTGTGGCTTCGCAGTTCGGAACCAACCCGTATTCTTGCAATTTTTGAGCCATATTTTGCTTTTTGAGATTTTTATCAATACCGAAATTTTGCTTTACAAAAAGCTCATAGTCTATGATGGCATCTGATACAAAACCGATTGTTTTGTGCATTTTATATTTATACATCGCCTTGCTATAGCCTACTAAGCCACCTGTCCCCAGCACACTGATGATGGCTAAAACCCCGAGCATTTCCGTCATGGAACGACCACATTCATTGATTTTCATTTTATTTATCCTTTAGTGTTGTTTTATTGTGCCAAGTATAACCTCATAAAGTTAAAATGCAATAAAAAACAGCGGCAAAAATGTCGCTGTTCTTAATTTTGGCAATACTAAACTATTAGAATGCGTAGCGAACGCCGAAAGACAATGTATCAAAGCCTCTGACAACTTTGTTCACGAAAGCAACGTGACGATACATAGCGCGAACGCCCCAGTTTTCTGTGATGTTGTATTGAACACCGGCACCTAAACGATAGCCCCAAACATGGAATGTTTTAGAACCTGAAAAATTCTTGTCTTTGCGTTCGAATCTGTAACGGCCGATACCGGCTGTGCCCAAAACTTCCCATTCGCCATAGCAACCTAAAGGCAAGATGCCGAAAGCATCAACACCATAAGCACCATATTCTGAGTGTACGCTCTTTTTCCAAGCATGTCTTGAAAGCTCACCAAAAGCTTCAACAGCAGCATACGGGCTGACTTTTGTACCAGCAACGATTGAACCGGAATGATATTTACCGGGAATTTTGCCATCTAAGAAAGATGCTTTGTTTGTGAAGTTCACATTGTAGTCAGCACCAACATAAGGTGTGAATTCAATAGCTTGTGCGCTGAACGCAAAAACACTAGCAACACCAGCAAGTAATAAAGTTTTTTTCATATGAATATTCCTTTATAAAGTTCAATAAATTAATTTACTCTTTTTAATATCGTTCTGACAAACCAGAACAATATGTTATAGATATTAGTTTCAATTTTTTACTTTTGCAAGCATTTTTTTCAGATTTTTCTGATATTATGTTACAAACTTGAAATATTTTAATGTTTTCGCTGGACTTTTAGACATAAATATGTTTTAATAATCATCAGATACAGAAAATGTCTTCTGTGTTAAGTGTCTTTAAAAGGCGCGGAGCTTTAACGAGCTTTTTATCCAAGACAGCGAAGGATAACGCTGTATAAGGTGCTATCTTTTTTATTTTAAAAAGAGGCACACATTATCCCCGATGTTGGTTCGGGGAGCCTGTGGCGAATGTTCAAGGGTAACCTAAAGGCCATAGGAGTCATTTTCTTGGATATGATTCGTTAACTCTCCGACCGCTCTTTTAAAGTGCGGTTTTTGTTTAACATTTATTTTGGAGAATTGACATGAAAAAACGGATTTTGATTTTAGGGCTGATGATGGCATTAAATGCAAATGCCGAGGAATTACCATCGTGTGGGGAAAACTGCACATATTCTTATGTCGAAAACGGTGTTGATAATGATAACAACCCGACATACACCTTAACAATCTCGCCGATTGATGTTACAAAACCGGCTAAAATTAAAGATTATGAACGTTGGAATGAACCTGGTGTCGGCTATCGGACGGATGCACCTTGGTGGGGGGATACCAGTATTACAAAAGTTGATGTTGAAAGTGGAATTACAACAGTCGGACGAGCTGCTTTTGCAAATACATCTATCAAAGAAATTACATTGCCGGAAGGTCTGTTATCAATCGGGTCTCAATCACTTCATCGCAGTGAAATAACAAGCATAACTATCCCTGACAGTGTGACAGAAATTGGAGATTGGGCATTTGCGACAAAAACTTTAACTCAAGTCAACGGCAATATGGAAAATGTGACAAGTATTAAGTATATGACATTTGCTGATACGGCGTTGACTGATTTTGTTATTCCGCCTGCTGTGACCTCTGTTGCTTTTGAATCTTTTGGTGATTTGGAAGGTTATGAGAATTATAAACTAAAAAACCTCACAAACCTGTATTGTCCCGAATCGCTCATGTCGGAGTGCGCGGCGGCGATAGCGTATCGCGGCGATGATGCGGAAGTCAAGAGCTATGCCTTTGATGGCGGGGTTTATGTGATTGGCGATGATTATTACCTTTCAGGCGATGATATGAAAAAGGGCGATACGGCATCAAGTGCTGAAGAAAAAGCACAGTATGTTTGCACTTTATCATTAAAGGATTGCAAAAAACAGGCTTTAATCAACCGCGGGATTTGCCAAGGCGCTGATTGTGACGCTTTGGCTGAAAACGACGGAAAGTATATGCTGAAATTTGGTGGCAGGACCTATCAGAGCATTAATGACCTCTTAAAAGGCAATTATGACGTAAGACGCATTTATACCGTTGAAGAAGCAAGTTTTGTGAGCGGTAAGAAAAATACGGT
>JAFVFH010000006.1 GCA_017475525.1 Alphaproteobacteria bacterium
GCGTCAGAATATCTTTCTAAACAGGCCGATTCTTGGCGCGATAAAATCAATCAATTAGAAAAGGATGAGCCTGATGAGCTGATTTTTTCGAGTGAAGAAAAAGAGCTGATTGCACTTTGGAGCAACTTGGTACGTGCCGGCGCAAGGCTCGATGAATTGTTTGACTTGCTGTATTCCGAAGACAAAAAATGGCTTGTGTCGCAAAAAAGCCGATTTGTGGAAGGTTATTATTACATGGACGACATGTTGTATCTTTAATCTGTTTTCCCCTCGCAAAAAAAACGAGGGGATTTTTTTAATTGAAATTTATTCTTTTTTTGCTTAAACTTGATGTATCTGAACTTTAAGGTGTCGTTATTATGTATTTAGAACGATTTGTAAACAAAAAAGAATTTGATCAATATGTCAATATTGTGAAATTGGCAGATGATATTGATGAAGACCAAAATCCGCCTCTTCGACTTAGAAATGAGATGGAAAAGGCTTTTGATTATACCTCTTCTTTGCCGCAGGATTACAGTTTAAGCATCGGGCCTTGGGTTTTGTATGCGTTGCGAACGGATGAAGGCAAGCTTATCGGAACGATTTGTATCACCGAAGACGGGCATTTCGGCAAGTGGGCGCAAATTGAATATGTCTCAATTTTAAAAAGTTATCAGCATCAAGGTTGCGGGCGTTTTATGATGCAGGAAATATTCAAAGAAATCAAGCAACATTCCGACTTTGATTGCGCTGTTTTGACAACCGTGCAAAGCGGCAAATTTTATGAAAAATGCGCCATGAATTATGCCGGAACAATCTCTTTTAACAATCGGTTGCGCCAATTTTATATTTGCAAAATATAAAAAAATAACAAAAAATCTCTATTGTTTCAGACCCGCGCTGATTATAAAAACACCTCATAGTCGTAATGATTTAAAATCGCATTTTTGAAAAACAGAACGTCGTCTTCGCTGACGGGAGCAAAATGGTTGGCATCAACGCCGACATTAAGCCCGTTTTGGCTTACTTTTCTAAGCCCGTGGATATGCCCGAACAAGTTGAACATATCCTTTTTGCATTCACTCGGCTTATGGGTTAAATAAACCGTATCGCCGTTTTTTAACGTCAGCGTGGTATGCCCTAAAACGCTTTCAAAACACTTATCAAGTTCACTTTGCAATACCGGATTTTCGCTTAAAGCATCTGTTTCATAATTGCCTAAAACAAGATGAATTTTGCCGTGCAGATAAGGGCGCACACTCAAATTTCCGAAATCGCCCAAGTGATAAACCACATCATCGGAGCTAACGTTATTGTTCCAGTTTAAGACGAGCGCGGCGTCCATCTCTTTTGTGGTCGCAAACGGGCGGCGCGATAAATCCATCGCACGCTCGCTGCCAAAATGCGTGTCGGACGTAAAGAAAACCCGCCCGCCGCTTTTTAATAACGAGCGAACTTTACTGAGGGTTTCGGAATAAGTGGAATAAACCGGCACATTTTCCGCTTGTAACCGCTTGACGATATAACTTTTGCCGAAAAAAGCATCATCAATACCGATAACGACCTGTTTTCTTGTGTGGTTATAATGGGTTTTTGCCATCCATTCGGCAAGTTCAAAACGCGAGGTTTGTGCATAGTCGCGACCGGCAACATCGCTTCCTTTTCTGGGAATCCAAAACATAATGACATCAGCAAGCGCCAAAAACTTACTTTCCCAATCAACCTGCATATCAAGGTTGAAATTGACCACATTCTCACGGCGCGGATTTGCAACATAAACATCTAAATCCGCCAAGTCTTTAATGGCTTGAGATTGCCAATCGGGCGCCCCTTTAATGGGACCTGCCAAAAAGACGATTTTTTTATTTGAATAATTTTTAACGGGTGATGTCGGCGTAATGAGTTCCATCATATTTTCCTTATAAAATTTAGGCGTAGTTTGGCAAATTAAGCGCACAAAGTCAATATCAAAAAATCCCACGGATACAGCAAAAAAATTATTTGTATTTTAACTTTCGGAAGATATATTAGGATAAAAAATAAAGTCCGAAAGTAAAAAATGTTTGAATTAAATGAACAAATTTTGGCCGTTGGTGTTTTGATTGTGAGCTATATTTTGCTCTTTTCTGAGAAAGTAAATCGTGCTGTCACGGTTTTGCTCGGCGCATCTGCTTTGATTTTTATCGGTATTTTGAGCCAACAGGAAGCCATTGCTGCCATTGATTTTAATACGCTGGCTTTGCTTGTCGGAATGATGGTGATTGTCGGGATTTCAGAAAAATCAGGTATGTTTCAAAGTTTGGCTATATACAGTGCAAAGCTCGTCAAAGCTTCACCGCGCATGTTGCTTGCAATGCTTGGAATTATCACGGCTGTTTTATCTGCGCTTTTGGACAATGTCACGACTGTTTTGCTTATCGTTCCCGTGACCTTTCAAATGACACGCGATTTGAAAGTGAACCCCTACCCTTTTCTGCTGATGGAAATTTTTGCCTCAAACATCGGCGGAACAGCGACGCTTATCGGCGATCCTCCGAATATTTTAATCGGCTCCGCGCTTGGTTTGTCGTTTATGGATTTTGTGAAAGAGTTGGCGCCTGTTGTGGTTTTATGTCTGTTTGTTTTGATTGTAGCCTTTGATTTATTGTTCGGGCGCAAATTGGTTGCCACAGAAGATGATAAGCAGGCGATTTTGGCGTTAAATGAAAAAGATATGATTTCGGATAAAACACTTTTAAGAAAATCACTCTTTGTGTTGTTTCTCGTTTTGGGCGGGTTCATTTTGGCCGAATATTTACATGTGCACAATGGGACGGTTGCGCTTTTCGGTGCCGCTTTAATGCTTTTTTTATACACCATGGGCGATGAACATCAGTTACGTGATCAAAAAGTTGAAGATGCTTTTTCACTTGTTGACTGGACAACTATCTTTTTCTTTGCTGGGTTATTTGCGATTGTGTTTGCCTTGGAGGCGACCGGCGTGCTCGAAATTTTGGGGGAAAAGCTCATTAAACTCACTCAAAACAGTGTACAAAAAGCCGCGCTTTCCGTGATGTGGATTTCGGCTGTTGTTTCAACATTTATTGACAATATACCGTTTGTGGCAACGATGATTCCAACCTTAAAATCCATTGAAGTTCACATGGGCGGAAGAGAAGAAATGATGTCGGTTTGGTGGGCATTATCGCTCGGATCGTGTTTTGGCGGAAACGGCAGTTTGATTGCAGCCTCAGCCAATGTGATTGTGGCAGGCTTGGCCTCAAAAGAAAATGAGCGTATCGGTTTTGCAGGGTTTTTGCTTTACGGGTTGCCTGTAATGATTGTTTCTGTGTTAATCGCAACAATTTATCTTTATTTGATGCACTTTCTATAAACATATATGAGGAACTTGATGGAAAATTTTGCCTTTTTAAGCGATATGAGATGGATTGCCGCGATGATTGTCGCAACATGTTATGTGGTGTTGTTTTCGGAAAAGGTCAACCGCGCCGTAACAACCTTGATGGCTGCGATGTTTATGGTGATTTCGGGTGTTATCACGCAAAATGAGGCTTTTGCAAGCATTGATTTTAACACCATTTCACTTCTTGTCGGAATGATGGTGATTGTTTCAATCACGGAGCGCTCGGGGCTCTTTCAATTTGTGGCGGTTTGGGGTGCGCAAAGGGTAAAGGCAAACCCTGTCGGACTCATGATTATTTTGAGTCTTGTGACTGCCGTATTTTCAGCCTTTTTGGACAATGTGACGACTGTTTTGCTCATCGTGCCCGTCACCATTCAAATCACGCGAAAGTTACAAATTACGCCCTACCCTTATCTTATTTTAGAGATTTTTGCCTCAAACATCGGCGGGACGGCAACGCTTATCGGTGATCCGCCGAATATTTTAATCGGCTCGGCGCTTGGTTTGTCGTTTATGGATTTTTTGGTGACCTTGGCGCCGATTGTGGTGTTGACTGTTTTGGTGCTCATTGTGGTTTTTGTGTTGATTTGGAAAAACAGTTTAATCACAAATGAGCGCAACAGAGCCGCCGTGATGCGTATGAACGCCGCGGCAAACATTGTGGACAAAGGATTGCTTTATAAATCGCTTTCGGTGCTGTTTTTAGTGATTATCGGGTTTATTTCGGCTGAAAAAATACACATTGAAAACGGCGTGATTGCGCTTTGCGGTGCAAGTGTGTTGCTGCTTTTATATACCATCAAAGATTTGCCTTATAACCGTGATGAAAAAACCGAAGAAATGTTCAACCTTGTGGACTGGACGACAATCTTTTTCTTTATGGGACTTTTTATGGTGGTGTTCGGCTTAGAAAAAACAGGCATACTTGAAATGCTCGGGCAGAAGTTTTTGGCACTGACAAACGGAAGTTTAAGGCGCGCAACATTCATTATTTTGAGTGTGTCGGCGATTGTATCGAGCGCCATTGACAACATCCCGTTTGTCGCAACAATGATTCCGATGCTCAAATCAATGGAGCCTTCCCTTGGCGGACGTGAAGCAATGATGCCCGTTTGGTGGGCCTTATCACTCGGCGCGTGTTTCGGTGGCAACGGCTCGCTTATCGGAGCAAGCGCCAATGTAATTGTGGCAGGGCTTGCGGTGCGCGAAGGGCATCCGATTAAATTTTTGGGATTTTTGCTTTGGTCTATCCCCGTCATGCTGATTTCAACTTTAATGGCAGGTGTTTATTTATATTTGAAGTATTTTGCGTTTTAAGAAAAAGAACGAAACTATACCTGATACTCATTATGAAGTGAAAGTATGGCACACTGCGTTCGGGTACAGCTTCTCGCAATTTGCTTAAATATGTGTTCTTTGCTTAAAATTTTATATACCAAATGATCCTTTAAGGTGGGTTTATTTAAAACTGTTCTTGCGTAAAAAGCATCAAGTTCATCACATAGTTTTGTGCCGATATATTGTTTTTTGATGTATTCAAATTCTTCCAATATCTCGTTTTTCCTTTTTTGATAGTAATTTAACAACCGCTTTTTTGAAATATGCTTAAAGGTATCTTTATCCGGTTTGATAATCCATTGATTTTTAATTAAAGAATATAGAGAAATAAAATCAATATTTGAAAACGACATTTTCGTATCAACTAACTTCTTTTTATATATAAATCGATAATTTTTTGCTCTGTAAAAACTAAACTGTGTTGATAAGAAAGCATCGAATGAAGCTTTTGTTTTTTTGAGATCATGACAATTTTTATTTTTAACGACAATACGCATATCAATATCGGATTTCTCATGATATAAATATCCTGATAATGATCCTGTCAAACAAATATCCTCGATTTCAAGACCTTGCGTATTGAAAATGGTCAGTTCAACGATTTTATGTGCGATTTTCAAAAGGTCTTGTCGCACATTTTCTTGCATCTTGCCATCAGCATCAAAAATAAAAGGCGACAAAATTTCTTGCGGTGTTAAAAGGCTATTAATTGTTTTTTCAAGATCAAATTCAGTCATTTTAAACACCTTTACATTTATATAGCAACCTTTTTATCCGCATGAACAAAGAAATTTTTTCTTCGTAAGGAAAGCTCAAAACCTGATTTGTTTTATCTATATAAGTTTGTATGAGGTTGCCCAAAACACCGCTTTTTGAAACCAATTTAAATATCAAATAATCTTTATATATTTTTGTGATATATGAATTTTTATAAATTTGATGATATAAATCATCTAAAGCGAAGACTTTTTCAAGCCCTTCTGAGCAGATGTCTATTTTTTTGACATCTCGTATAATATTCTTTTGTTCTTGAAAATAAGCATCTAAAACTTCATTTATGCTTATACCCTCTCCGATTTTTTTGTTCGGATGTATACGAAATCTGTTTTTGATAAGTGAATAAAGCCCGACATATTCAATCGGCACGGAAGTGATTTTAACATCAACTGCCAAATCTAAATATTTGAAAGCATATCCGCAAGCTTTTAAAATATTTTTTTGAATGGTCAAAAATGTATCTAAACCCGCGGTATCTGTTGTGATATCCGAACAATTTTTATTTTTGACCAAAATACGCATATCAATATCCGAATCTTTATGATAAAAATATGTCGGCAGAGAACCTGTTAAGACAATATCATAAACCTCCAACCCCTTAATATCGGCAATTGTTTTATCAATGACAAACTGAGCAATTTTCAAGAGCCCTTGGCGGACATTTTCATGCATTTTGCCATTTTTATCAAAAATCCATTCAGGTAATTTTTTTTGCGGATTTAAGAGGTGCTTTGTGATGTTTTCTAATTCAAATATTTCCATTGTCAGCACCTTTAAAGAGCATTATCTTTTTGAAAACTGCAATTTATCATATAGGCTTTCATGGCCGCACCTGAAATAAGGTTAAAAATACCTTCTTTGCCAAGCAATTTATACACAATATGATCTGAAAGTTTATTTTTATGTGTCACAAATTGATTCATCGTTTGTAAATAAAAGAAATGCAACTTATCTGCAAGCTCAAAACCGGTATATTTCTTTTCAAAATCTTCCAATTGGTTTAAAATTATTTTCTTTTTCAGTAAATACTCATTGATGACATCTTCTTTTTTGATATGCTTAAATTCATCTTTATTCGGTTTAACAAGCCATGTATTTTCTTTGATTGAATAAATCGATGCATACATCGGCAGATAGGGCGACATTTTGACATCAACCAATTTATCTTGATAATGAAAACGTGCATTTCTGAGCTTTAAGGCATTGGTTTGAGCAGAGGTAAAAATACCTAAATGTTGCTTATCTTTTGTAAGTTCTTTGCAACTTGTATTTTTAACAGTCACGTAAATATCTATATCCGATTTTTCACGATATAAGAATCCTGATAATGATCCGACAAGGCAAATGTCTTCAATCTCAAGCCCCTTTATATCGGTGATTGTTAAATAAATAATTTTGCCTACAATCTTTAGAAGATTCTGACGCACATTTTCATGCATCTTGTCGTCGGCATCAAAAATCAATGGCGACAAAATTTCTTGCGGCATCATATAGCGATCAAGCGTTTCGTTGAAATCAAACGCCGTCATCTTCCGCTCCCGAAAGATAATAACATTCCGATTGCGCAACGGTTTGTCTGAAATGACGACGCACGCCGAAAATATCTAAGGCTTTGAACAAAATATAATCTAAGGCATACTCATGCTCAGGATGATTTTGAAGCGTATCCTTTGCCCTTTGTTCAAGATTGTCAAAATATTTTGTAATCACTTCGCAACTTTGGGGCGTGTAAAAACCGGCCTTGTTTTTTTCGAGATTATCAAGTTTGGCATGGAAATCGTTGTTTAAGTTTGTATACGCTCGCAACAAATCATCAAGCGAATAGCTAAACACTCTGATTTGCGGCAAAATATTCCATGTGTGGCGCATCACAGACCAGTTCGGTCTGAAAAGATCTTTGGGCTTAACCACTCTAAAGTGCATTTGATGGTCGTAAATTTTGAAAACAAAACCACGTGTATCAAGCGACACACTGATATTTTTCAGGATTTGGTCATCAAGGGTGGTATCAACCACAAAGGCAATATCAATATTTGATTTCGAGTTGTGAAGCGGCGTGCATATTTCCCCCATACAAACAACATCTTCAAGCGGGGCTTTGAAAAAGGAAATAAGCTCGCGTTTGGCAAAGGGCAGACAGCGTCGAATATGCGCCTCAATATCAGCGTGCATCTCATTTTGATAATCAAAGATGTCTCTTGGCAACATTCCCTTGTTTTCAAGCAATGGCGCCAACATGTTGCGCGCGCTGTTTTGCTCTAATTCCTGCGTGTTTTGCTGTGGCATATTTATAAGCACCATGGAGCACCATCTATCCATATACCATAGCAATCAAATTCAAACGAATCAGGGAAGCCACCACCTTCGAGGGGCGCTACATGGGTGTAGCATGTGAGTGTTCTGTTATTAGTGCATGATCTTGTAACAGGTGTATTGTAATAGCTGGTCCCAGAAGAATTCATTGATCCTGTGCATTCACACTCATCAGATTTTGCCGCACAATTGTAGCAAGACATATCATCTCCAAAATCATCTGTGACAGATATGGCCGAGCAAGAGTACCCGTCGCCCAGAGCTGAAGAGTAATATCCGAAATCTTCACAATCAAGCTTGCAAGTATCGTTGCTCAACTTATAGCACGTAATCGTTCCGCCGCAACCATCTGATTTAGATTCGGACTGAACGGTTTGGCAATCATAAGACTTTGTCGGCGATGTTGACGACCAACCAGTCGGACAAGCAGGGGTGCAAGCGTTTTGGCAGTTATAATAACACTTGATGGTTTCGCCGATATCGTTTGTGAAGTTGCCATAGCTGCAAGTTTTGCCATCAGGCTTGTTGTTATATCTGCCGGTATAATCATCACACTCTAAGTTACATTCATCATTATAAACTGTTGAAGAATAGCATGTGATGGTCTTCGCACCGTTATTAACATTATATGATTCACGATACTGGCAAGAATACGGCGTACTCGGATCATTGACATAAGAGCTGTTCATATACGGGCAATCATTTTCATCACAAGAACCGCCGTTTTTATGGTAACCGTCGACACATTTGAAGTCGGTATAACGTTGTTTATCATCTTCTTTCACGCAATCTGAGCGCCCCGGTGTGCAAAACGGCGCAACCGGATCTGAATGAAGAGGCAGATTCGACGAATCGTATGGATAGGTTATCGAACTGCATGTGATGGCTGTGATATTATAATAACACGGCGAACCATTGACCGCCAAAGAACTATAGTTACACCCCTCTCCAGGCTTATTAGACTGGCCGCCGAGAGAGGAGCAAGAGGTACCGCAATCGGAATAAGTTTTGGTGCATTTAGAGGCGTTAGGAGCGATAATAGAACCTGAGGAAGAGGAAGAAGCGCCGATAGAGGCACAAC
>JAFVFH010000044.1 GCA_017475525.1 Alphaproteobacteria bacterium
ACCGTATTTTTCTTACCGCTCACAAAACTTGCTTCTTCAACGGTATAAATGCGTCTTACGTCATAATTGCCTTTTAAGAGGTCATTAATGCTCTGATAGGTCCTGCCACCAAATTTCAGCATATACTTTCCGTCGTTTTCAACCAAAGCGTCACAATCAGCGCCTTGGCAAATCCCGCGGTTGATTAAAGCCTGTTTTTTGCAATCCTTTAATGATAAAGTGCAAGCATACTGTGCTTTTTCTTCGGCACTTGACGCCGTATCGCCCTTTTTCATATCATCCGCTGAAAGGTAATAATCATCACCAATCACATAAACCCCGCCCTTCGATTCATATTCTATAACCTTGATGTCACTTAAAGCATTTTGACTGCTGGCATAGGATAAAGCTGCTTCACATTGCTCTTTCATTTCTGCCGTGCAATAAAGGTTTTTGATGCCGGTTGTTTTCCATGTCCGATTTTCTGTGCCGTTTACGGCAGTAAAAGCCAATTGAGATATTTCCGTCACACCGGCAGGAACGACAAAGTTTTCCGCCTTAATACCACAAAAGGCACTTTCACCGATTTTTGTTAATCCTTCCGAAATACCGATATCCGTGAGAGCAGAATTTCCAATACCAAACTTCTGTATTTCCTTGACACTATTTGGTAAATCGATAGATTTCAAACTGCTCATGGCATGAAAAGCGACATTTTCAATTTTTTCTAAGCCATCGGGCAATGTGACTTCCGTGACTTTAGTCATATCCGAAAACGCGTGTTTACCGACAGACGTAATACCTTCGCCGATTTCAATTTTTGTAATACTTTTATCAATTCCTCCGGCATACCAAGGAGCCGCCTCGTTCGTTCCTAAATAAAGCTCATATGTAAGCATGTTGGGGGTATTTAAGTAAACATTTCTTTCATAATCTTTAATCTCAGCCGGTTTTGATGCGTCAATCGGCGAGATTGTTAAGGTGTATGTCGGGTTGCCATTGTCATCTGTTCCGTTTTCGACATAAGAATATGTGCAGTTTTCCCCGCACGATGGCAATTCCTCGGCATTTGTATGAAATGCGGTGATTAACCCCAAAATCAAAATCCATTTTTTCATTGTTTTTCTCCTTATAAAAGAATATTGATATTATTTTCATCACCCCCTCCTGCCTCCCCCTCATCGCTGACGCTAAAGGGGAGGATTAAAGAAAATGACACAAAAAAAACCGCATCTTAAAAGAGCGGTCGGAGAGTTAAAGAATCATACATCAGGAAATGACTTCCATAACCTTTAGGAAAAATCCTTGAACATTCGCTATGGACTCCCCGAACCATCATCGGGGATAACATGCTTTCCTTTTAAAACAAAAAAGGACAGCACAAATCGCAGTGTTATCCGTCACTGCCTGATGTTAAAGCTCTTTAAAAGCCCCGCGCCTTTAAGACACTTGATAAAAAAGAAAAAACTTTTCCATCCGAGAAAAATTATCTCATATTTTTTCACCATTTGCAAGCATAAAATAAAAAAAACACGATATTTGAGGCGGATAATAAAAAACCTTCTAATCTCATGAAACGAGTGTACATCTTGGTACACGACTGAACAGATTAGAAGGTTTTTGTATTTAGGCGCCCAAAGAGCACCCATATTTTGAAAAAACACGATATTTGAGGCGGATAATAAAAAACCTTCTAATCTGTGAAACGAGTGTACATCTTGGTACACGACTGAACAGATTAGAAAGTTTTTGTATTTAGGCGCCCAAAGAGCGTGTTTTTTCCTTATTTTTCGATGATAATGACTTTCTCGGCTGCCACCACATATCCCCAAACAACCTTATCCCCCTCATTTCTGAGTGCTTTGCGCTCTTGAGAAAGTTTGGCATAGCCACACTTTTTGAGAAGCGTCATCACATAATCCATATTATGAACAAAACGTCCGGAAGGCATTAAAAGAAAATCATCTGTTGTAAACAGATTTTCGGAAATGCTAAAAACGAACAGACCGCCCAATTCAAGCCTTGAAGCAACGCCCTCAAAAACACTTCGCAAATCGCCGAAATAAGTTAAAACATCGGCAGCTGTAATCAGTTGATATTCTTGCATATCCCTTTCCAAAAAACCGACAATTTCGACCTGTTCCAAGCGTTTGTAGATTCCTTTTTGAGCGGCTTGATCAAGCATTTTTTGCGACAAATCGATACCGGTAATTGTGCTCCATCCGATATATTTTTTGACCTTTTGCGCACACATACCAGTTCCGCAACCCAAATCAAGATAATTTGTTTTCTTCCAAAAATCTTTTTTAAAATTCTTTTTGACCGATTCTGCAACATATTCCGGCGCCATATAATCAAGACCTTTAAGAGTGTTCTCAAAATCAATTGCAAAAATGTCAAAAATTTTTTCGATATAGTGCGGATCTGCTTTTTTAATTTTTTTATCTTCCAAAACGGCACCGGCCATAAACTCAACCACTTTATTATCCAAAAAAGCTTCTTGCCATTTTCGTGCATAATGTTTTGCAAGTTCTTCTTTGCCATCCTCCGCACATTCATAAAGCAAATAGCCGAAATTGATATGTTGATCATCTTGCACATTTCCGCCGAACAAAACTGATTTCCAAGCAAAGCTCAATGCGCTTTTGTAATCTTCCATTTTCTGGTAAACACGGCTCAAAGCATTGTATATCCACGGATTATCAGCCCTAAAGCTAAGCGCCTTTAACAGACTTGCCTCTGCTTTTTCGAGTTTACCGAGTTCCGTATACGAGTTGCCTAAAATAATATAAGCATCAACACTGGAAGAATAGAGCCTGATAGCTTGCGAAGCAAAATCAACGGCTTTGACGTATTTTCCCAAATCATAACAAGTATTTGCCATATTAATCAGGGCAATATAACTTGAGCCGTCTAAATGATAGACCTTTTCATATAAAGCAAAAGCTTTGTCAAATTGCTTTTGACAATATGCCACATTACCCAAAATCAGCAAAGCCGAAACATTATTTTTAGATTTTTGTAAAATCATATTTGAGAATTTGCAAGCTGCTTTATAATCTTCATTATTATAATAAAGATTCGCAAGTGCAAGGAGTGATGTTGTTGAGACCGGATTAATTTTGCTCGCTTTTTTATAATAGCGAATGGCCTCCTCGGTTTGCCCCAAAGCATCATAGCAATTGCCGCAAAAAATTGAATATTTTTCCGTTTTCGGATACTTTTTAGCAAGCGAAAGATAAATATCCAACGCCTCGGGATATTGTTTTTGATCATATAATCGACCCGCTTGCTCTTCTAAAGCATCCATTTGATTTTTAACCTCTTAAATTTAAGATAGAACGGAATATATCATATTTTTTTTAAAAATAAAATAAAAAAACTATTGACGAATAAAAATAAATCATATATGTATCATCATATCCTCGGATGGGGGTGTGGCGGAACTGGTAGACGCGCTAGACTCAAAATCTTGTTTCCTTTGGAAGTAGGAGTTCAAGTCTCCTCACCCCTACCACTTAAAAAAACAGCTTTTAAAAGCTGTTTTTTTGATTTTAAATAAGCCATGGGCTTTTATAACGAGTCAAATACGCGGTGTTTAATAAAAATAACCATGGGCTTGGAGAATGGTTCAGATAGAGTAAAAAGGAAGCCGAAAGTACCGGAGCGTACATATTCGTACGTGAGGACACTTTCAAGCTGACGTTTTTGCTCTAGATGAGCCGTTATACAAGCCCTCCCCCAAAAAAAGATTTTTTTGTAAATTATAAACATATACTTTAGTTCTATGATTCTTTTATTACTGAGCAAAGCGCCTATATTGTTGATAAAAGGAGAATAATATGAAGGTGAATGTCGCCAACTATATTTATGCGGATTTAATTCAGCGTTTCGGACTTCAAAATGAAAAAAATGTCGATCCGGAAATTATAGATGTTTTACTCGGTAAATGGTCAAACAAAGAATATTTATCGCCCGATTCCTCCCTGAAATTACACCACATTTCACATATTCGCCCTCCACACTTGATGTGAGAAAAAAAGGCTTGTCAAGATAGCCTTGTTATCATCTTTATTTTTTGTTTTCAAAACATATTTTAGCCTCACTATCAATTATTTAAGAGGTTAAAATGTTAAACATAAATCAAAACAAAACAAAGCAATCCGAACTTGAAAAAAATATGATTTTCGTCGGCACCATTTATGACACCTTCGAAGCTTTAGAAGAAACCTTAGGCAAACTAAAGCTCGAAAAACCGCTTTTTCTAACCTATATTGCCAAACAAGCTTTTGCCGAAGAGGTTTTTGCCCACGCAAAAGAAGACGCCGACAAAATTTACCTCTCAAGCAAAGCCGAAATGAAGGAGCGTCCGATCGTTCAATAAAAAGGCTATTTGAAAGATTGGATTTGAAACAAAAAAAATTTCCATAAATAAACGTGATATTTGAGACGGAAAATTTTTGTATTTAGGCGTCTAAAGGACACGTTTATTTATAAATTTGCAACCACTTCTTCCGTCACTTTCTTTGCATCTCCGTAAAGCATCAAAGTATTATCCGCAAAAAAGAGCGGATTCTGCGCACCCGAATATCCTGCGCCCAATGAGCGCTTTACAAAAAATACTGTTTTGGCTTTAGAAACCTCCAAAATCGGCATTCCGTAGAGCGGAGAAGAGGCATCTGTTTTAGCCAACGGATTTGTAATGTCGTTTGCCCCGATAACATAAGCCACATCGGCCGTTTCAAAATCAGGATTAATTTCTTCCAAACCGAAAACTTTGTCATAATCGACCTTTGCTTCGGCAAGCAAAACATTCATATGCCCCGGCATCCTTCCTGCAACGGGATGAATGGCAAATTTCACATCAACATGATATTTGTCCTTTAAAATCGAAGCCATATTTTTCAAGGCATATTGCGCGCCGGCAGAAGCCATACCATAGCCCGGAACAATAATCACTTTGCTTGCATTTTCCATCAAAAACGCAGCATCCTGCGGACTGCCAACGCGCGCCGTTCGGCTTTGAAAATCCTTTTCTTCGGATTCTGTAAACGTTTTGAAAAATACATCTACCAAACTTCTGTTCATAGCCTTTGTCATGGCAAGCGCCAAAATCGTTCCGCTGGCACCGACAAGCGCTCCCGTGATAATGAGCGCCACATTGGAAAGTGAAAAACCGATGCCCGATGCCGCAAAGCCCGAAAATGCGTTCAACACAGAAATCACAATCGGCATATCTGCCCCACCGACAGGCAATGTGATGGTTGCGCCAAATAAAAACGCGCCGAAAACAAGCATATATAAAGCATACATCCGCTCCGTCATCACAAATTCAGCCCACGTGATTATAAGCCCTGAAAAGATGATGATATTGATGATATTTGCTCCTGAAAAATGTTTGTTTTTGAGCCATCCCTGCAGTTTGAAAAAGGCAATAAGGGAGCCCGAAAAAGCAACACCGCCGATTGCAATACCGACTGAAGAATCAAAAAGGGATACTTGCCCTCTTAAAATCTGCGCCATCCCAACCAAAACGGAAGACAATCCGCCCACACCGTTTAAGAGAGCAATCACCTGCGGCAAAGCCGTCATTTTAACCTTGTTTGCCGTCCAAATTCCAATAAGGGCGGCTAAAAAGCCGGCTGACAAAATCCCCAAATCATTGCGTGTCGGCAAAACAAGAAGCGTCGCCAAGACAGCAAGCCCCATTCCAAACATACCTAATTGATTGCCGTTTCGCGCCGTTTTAGGCGAAGAAAGACCCCTGATAGCCAAAATAAAGCACATCGAAGCGATCAGATAAATCACATATAAGCCTTCGAAACCTATCATTTTTCATCCTTTTTCTTAAACAATTTAAGCATACGATTCGAAACCGTAAATCCGCCGAAAATATTCAAACTTGCTAAAAACACCGCAATCAAACTCAGCAATTCTTCGTTGTTGAAATCTTCTGCCAAAGCGGCTGTTGTCAATGCGGCGATAATCACAATCCCCGAAATGGCATTTGACACACTCATCAAAGGCGCATGAAGCGCGGGAGTCACCCCTTGCACCACAAAGTAACCGATAAAACACGATAAAATAAAAATCGTCATCAAAAACAACAAACTCATTTCATTTTTCCTCTCAAAAAGCCGTCCGAGCAAATCAATACGGCGCGCAAAATTTCATCTTCAAAATCTGTTGAATCCGCAAAATAATCAAAACCTTTCAAAAACGCATACACATTGTTTGCAAAAAGCGTGCTTGCAGAATATGCCAGTTCGCGTTCAAAGTGCCGATTCGCAAAAAATTGAAGATCTGAACGCATATCGTTTTTTTCGACATTACCTTCTGCCATATCCAGCACAACGGCATTTTTTGCGAGCTTATTTAAGGCTTCTTTTTGCACCAGAAGCGGCGGTTTTTTGTTTGCCGAAAAAGCAGAGGTAATCAAAATATCGGCACCTTCAAGTTCCCTTGAAATATCTTGGGCAAACTTTCCGCCGACCGATTCGATTTCCGTCTTGCTCTCTTCTCTGATATCCGTTGCCACAACATTTGCACCCATTCTTTTCAAGACCGAAATTGCCTGCAAACCTGCAACGCCTGCCCCGATAACGACAGCCCTTGCCGGCGTTAATGTGCCGGCCGAAGTCATCAAAAGCGGCGCTGTTTTTTTCAAAACGCTTAAGGCAAACATTGCTGCCCTATATCCGCTCACGAGCGCCTGAGAAGAGAGCACATCCATCACCTGTGCACGTGAAATACGCGGCATTTTGCTCAAATCAATCACCCCGATATCGGTTCTGACCAAATCTTGCATCTGAGCCTTGTCTTCAAATGAACTCATATCGCAAACAAGCCATTGTCCGGCCTTAAATGCGCCTAAATCTTCCTTTTTCGGTGGCAAAACGGATAAGATGATGTCAGATTCTAACACTCCTGCTCTGTCGGTACACCGAGCACCGTTTGCAACATATTCTCCATCTTCAAAGCAGGCTTGATTGCCGGCGCCTTTTTCCATATAAACCTCAAAGCCGTCATGAACATATTTTTGCGCCGTTTGCGGCGTCATTGCCACACGCGTTTCGCCCTTCAAACAATTGTTGACCACGCCGATTTTCATTTTTATTCCTTAAAATCTTTATTTTAAATGATATTTTAATATAATCGCTGTTACTTACCATAACAAGGACACCCTATAATATGAAAACTTTGATTGACTTATTCCTCACCTTTTTCAAAACCGGCTTATTTACTTTTGGCGGGGGGTATGCCATGTTGCCGATTTTGAAAGATGAAGTGGTCAAAAAACATCAATGGGCAAGTGAAAATGAACTCTTAAACTATTTTTCCATCGGACAATGCACCCCCGGAATCATTGCGGTTAATGTTGCAACCTTTTGCGGCTATAAGCTCAAAAAAATAACGGGTGCGCTTGTGGCAACATTTGCACTTGTTCTGCCCTCGCTTATCATCATCACCCTGATTGCCTCCGTCCTCTCGCATTTTATGGAAAATGAATACGTGGTTCATACCATGCGCGGCATTCGCATCGGTGTGGCGGCAACGCTCTTAAAAATCGTGTTTGATTTAGGCTTTCGTGTTTACCGGCAAAGCACACTAAAAAAGGTGGATATTTTTGTCTTTTTTTTGGCGCTTATCGCCATCATTTTGCTTAAAATTTCATCTGTTTTTGTTATTTTGATAACAGCATTTATCGGCTGTTTGAGCCTTGGTTTTGAAAGGGGCGGCAAATGATTTATCTCACCCTTTTTTATGAGTTTTTTTTAATCGGACTTTTTGCCATTGGCGGCGGAACAACCACTATTCCTTTTTTGTTTGATTTAAGCGCAAAATACAACTGGTTCAGCCCCGAAGAATTAACCAATATGGTTGCCGTTTCAGAATCCACCCCTGGTCCGATCGGAATTAACATGGCAACCTATGCCGGCTACAAAACAGCTTCATACTTTGGTAGTATCATTGCAACTTTGGGACTTGTTACCCCATCCGTTGTCATCATTATTCTTGTTTCCATGGTGCTTAAACGTTACGCTTGCAACAACACTTTCAAACATCTTTTGCAATCTTTGCAACCGGCAGTCGTCGCGCTCGTTTTGAACGCCACCTTGCAAATTGCGGAGGTCAGTTTAACCGGCATCCTCCCGATATTTATTTTTGCTTTTCTTTTAGCGTTTATGCATATTTATAAAGCAAATTCCGTGTTTTATATCATCTTAGCCGGCATTTTAGGTCTTGCCTTAAAATTATAGGGGCTTACTTATACCTCAACCTAAACGTATTTCCCGTAGGCTTTGAAACAGCACTTGCCTCCTCAACGGTATAAATACGTTTGATATCGCGATTGGCATTCGCCGTTGCAATCGGCGTTTGCGATTCCGAAGGCATTTGCGAAACATCGGTTGTGCCGTTTTCTTGTGCTTCATTGTTGTTTGTTTCAGGATCTTCGTTTCCTTCAGGTTCGGCACTGCCTTGGCTTTCGTTGCCACCTGCCGGTTCATCACCACCTACCGGTTCAACACCACCCTCGCTTGTTTGCGTTTGCGGATGCTCTGCAATATAGGTTTGACAATCAGATAGCGACACACAATTGCCTGCTTCTCGTTCTTCAATCACTCTTTGGCAGGTCGCCGCATCCCCACAAGACGACGAACTCCCCGCAAGCATTTCCTCTCCCGAAGTATAACAATAACTATTGTAGCAATAAACACCATCTTCAAGTGTATATGTCCAAATAGTGACCCATGTATAAGAATCGTTACTAATAGAAGTGCATGAACGAGTTTCGGTATCTTTGCAATAGAACCGCACACGAGGAGAAGAAGAAG
>JAFVFH010000045.1 GCA_017475525.1 Alphaproteobacteria bacterium
ACGGCTGTTTGGTGAGTTCCTTAAAAATTTCCGGTGCGTGCGGAATTTCAAGTGACAAATCTTTGATATATTGACTGTTAATCATAAGTGTCGACTGTTGTTGTTCTGCCATTTTTATTACCTTTCTTAGAAAATGATTTTTTTTAAGGTTTTACATGAAATATTTTTGCGCGTCAAATGAAATATAACAGTTGATAATAATTCTTAAACACTTTATATATAATATCGTTTGATAAAGATTTTGTTCAGAGGTGAAGTATGACTGCTTATATGGATTTGATTTTTTTAGGACTTGTCGTTGCTCTTATTTTGTATCGGCTCAACAGTGTTTTGGGAACTCGTCCCGAACAACCGCAAATCAAAATCGTGAGCAAAAAAGAGTTTGAAAAAATTTATGATATGATCCAAGGCAAAATCAAAGAAGATGAAAAGTTTGCCGATATCAAAGTGTCTGAGACACCTGCCGATGAGGTTTTGAAAAACATTGAGTTTGATAAAGTTTCGTTTTTAAAACGTGCATCAAAAGCTTTTGAAATGGTTTTGGAAGCTTTTGCGAATCGAGATCTCCAAACGCTTAAAATGCTCACAACGCATAAGCTTTATGAAAAATTTGAAGCCATTATCAAAGAACGCGAAGAGCAAAATATCAGCGCCGAATCGGATTTGATACGCATCGATGAAATGGAAATTGTTGACGCTCAAATCAGCCCAAAAAACATCGCGCAGATTGCCGTCAAATTCAAATCGGATCAAATCAATGTTTTGAAAAATGCACAAGGTGAAGTTATTGAGGGTGATGAAAATTTTGTGCAACAAATCACCGATGTATGGACTTTTGAGAAAAATTTGAACAACAACTCGCCTGTTTGGCTTTTGAACTCAACGAAGAAAAAACAATGAAAAAATTCGGACTACTTTTTTTGATATTTTTAATGCTCGGTTGTATGCTCAAAAAAAATGCGACGCACAAGGATGGTTTGAGCTTAAAGCAAGTCAGTTTTTCTGATCTGCAAGGTTTTGAGAATGATAAAATCTCCGAAATCTCAAATGCTTTTCGTTTGAGTTGCGAATCGGTTAAGAAAAATCCGAAAATGTTAGAAAAAAGCGAAATCAAAATTAAGCCTGAAGCATATTTGAAAGTTTGTGAGAAATTCGACAAACTGAAGCTTAAAAATGACGATGTGCTCAAAGCATTTTTCAAAACAAACTTTACACCGTATATCGTGTGCTACAACGGACAAACGCAAGGAAAATTTACATCATACTACGAGGCAGAACTTAAAGCCTCAAAAACCAAACACGGCAAATATCAATATCCGATTTACGGTAAGCCGAAAGATTTGATTGAAATCAACTTAAAAGATTTTGATGAAAGCCTGCCCGACAAACGTATTTTGGGGCGCGTTGAAGGGGCAAAACTTGTTCCGTATTTCACACGAGAGCAAATAGAAAAAGCCGGTATTAATGCGCCTGTGATTTTGTGGGGTGATGATAAGGTTGATATCTTTTTGATGCAGATTCAGGGTTCTGCCGTTGCACTGTTAGATGATGGAACATCCGTTCGGGTTTCATATGCCGACAATAACGGACATCGGTTTGTGGGCATCGGCGGTTTGCTTTTGAAAAAAGGGCTCTTAAAGCAGGGAGAAGTCTCAATGGATAAAATCAGAGATTGGCTTAAAAATAACCCCGAAATTGCCGATGTCAACATGAACGAAAATCCGCGTTTTATTTTTCATAAAATATCTGATGCCAAAGGGCCTATCGGCGCAATGGGCGTCCCTTTGACCGCAGGACGCAGTTTGGCCGTTGACACGAATTTTGTGCCGCTTGGGAGCCTGTTGTGGCTCGACACGGTTGAGCCTTCGGGTAAACCTTTGCAAAAAACGGTTGCCGCACAAGATATCGGAGCAGCAATCAAAGGGGCTGTGCGGGGCGACTATTTTTGGGGGCATGGTGAAGAGGCTCTTTTAGAAGCCGGCAGGATGAACGCAAGCGGAAAATATTATATTTTGATGCCAAATGACTGATACCGAAGACGATATTTTATGGCAAGAAGTAACGGCCGGTGTGCAGAAAATAAACACGCCGAACAGAGTGCAGGACAAGCCTAAAAAAAGGATACGTTCAAAAAAGACGTATGAAGAAGTCGGGACTTTTAAAAGTTTTCATCATAATTTGGAATTGGGCACATCAGCCGATATTGACAAGCAAACCATGCGTCGTTTTAAGCGCGAAGAATTCGGGGTCGAAGCAAATCTTGATTTGCACGGCATGACGACAGATGCGGCGTATGAAGCGGTCAGGCGATTTATCGTCAGTGCACACAATCAAGGCAAGCGCGCGGTTTTGATTGTGACCGGCAAAGGGTTGCCCCACCCCGAGCAAGATATTTTTGAATCTAAAGGGATTTTGAAACAGCAACTGCCGATATGGCTCAAAAGCGATGAGCTTTCGCCGATGATTTTAACCTTTATTCACCCCTCTCAAAAACTGGGCGGTAGCGGCGCACTTTATATTTTGCTTAGAAGGAAAAGATAATTTTTATAATTTTTCTTTGACTTCTATTGAAAATTATGCCATCATATATTCATGATATGATTTTTTATATCTAGTGTCTTAAAGGCGCGAAGCTGTCAGAAGCTTTTACAGTATGCGGTGATGGATAACACCGCTTTGGTGCTATTTTTGTTTTAAATGGCGCATTATCCCCGAATACAAAGTCGGGGAGTCCATAACGAATGTTCAAGGCTAAAACCTAAAGGTTATGGAAGTCATTTCATACTGTATGATTTCTGAACTCTCCGACCGCTCTTTTAGGATGCGGTTTTTTTAATATTTGCTATATATGGGAGAAATAAATGTATAAATATTTGATTCTTTTTACAGCTTGCATATCTTTTTTTGGTATACAAGTGCATGCGGCATGTGAGGACTATGAGTTGAATGTAAGTTGTTGGGATTGTGCCGCAACGGCAGAAGATAATTGCACGGCGCGTTTAAATAATGGTGTCTTAACCGTTTCCGGAACAGGAAAAGTAAAATCGTTGCCCGATGGGAGCAGCGAATATTGTATTGATAACGGCTGTTGGAATCATCTCCGAAATGAAATTACAAGCGTTGTTGTTGAAGAAGGGATAACCGAACTTGGAAGGAATGCATTTGAAAGTTTGCCGATAACAAATATTTCTTTACCATCGACTTTAAAAGTCCTCGGAGCTGAAGCATTGCAACGCTCACAACTGACTTTTTTAAATCTTCCGGAAGGTTTAGAAAGTTTTGGAGGAAGGATGTTTTTTTCTGGTAATGTACCCGTAACAACCGTTTCCATACCCGATTCTTTAATTGATGCAGGAGGACTTTCCGTCTTTGCTTTTGAACATTCAAACGTGAGGACTTTGTATTGCTCAAATGAAAAAGAACAAGCCTGCGCCGACTATGTTGATGAGGTTGTCAAAGCCGGATATTATGCTCCGGGAAATTTGACATACAAAACCTATGAAAAATATGGAGATATGTATTTATATAATGGCAAATTTTACACAAAACTCGGTGATATAGGCACAAAAAATTACATCAAAAAGCGTATTTATACCGTTGAAGAGGCAACAAAGCTTTCCAAGCCGAACGGCAATACATTTATAATCAGATATAAATAAAATGTCTGGAACTTTTTGGATTTTGCTCAGAAAGAAAAGAGGCTAAACTTTATGTGGCAATTTGCCGTAAATAAAGCCGCTGATACAATTTGGCAAAATGGAGAGCAGATAAACGCTCAATCTCATCGCAAACGGAAAAGCTATCAAACCTCTGTTTTTTTCAATGCGTTTTGCTATGATTTCGGCGGCTTTGTTTGCCTCCATAAAAAACGGCATCGGGCAAGTGTTTTTGTCGGTGATACGTGAACGGACGAATCCGGGGCAAATCACGTTGACTTGTATGTCCTCTTTTTTCAAGCGTTCGCGCAGTGCCTCACCATAGGCCTTGACACAAGCTTTCGTCGCACTGTATGACGGGCAAGCCGGCAATCCGTGATAACCGGCGATTGAGGCTGTGATGGCAACGGCTTTTTTGCTTTCATCTTTCCTTTGTTCAAAAATTTCGATGGCAGGTGTGATGGTGTTCAAAACACCGAAAATATTGGTGTTAAAGGTGTTATAAACATGTTCGCACGTTTCCGTCCCCGTTGACACGCCGGCATTGGCATAAACAAGGTTTAAGGGTGCTTTTTGATCGGCTTCTTTGATAAAGGCATCCATCGCTTTTTTATCCGTGACATCCAAAACTTTCGTATCTACCTTAATACCGCGATAGCGACATTTTTCTGCCACATTTTCGAGACGCTCCTTGTTGCGTCCGCTTAAAAAAAGATGTTCGGCGCCATGTTCGGCATAATAAATTGCCAAAGCTTCGCCGATCCCTGATGAAGCGCCTGTGATTAAAATGTTTTTAAATGATGTCATGGTCTTTTCCTAGTAATTTTTTAACCTATTTTAAGTAGTATACAGCAAAATAATTTAAAAAAGGAGAACTTTTTTGAACATATCAAGTATGACAGGTTTTGCACGTGCTGACGGGGCTTTTGAAAAAGGCGCGCTCAAATATGCTTTTGTCTGGGAAGTTAAAAGCGTGAATGCCAAAGGTTTAGATGTCAAAATCAAGCTTCCTTTCGGGTTTGAAGAAATCGAAAGTGAAGTGAAAAACCTTGTTGTGCAAAAGTTTGCACGCGGCACTTTTTCGCTTTTCTTAAACTTGCAAAACGAATCGGAAAGCACAAATGTGTGTATTGACACAAAACTTTTGAATGTTTTGAAAGATGAAGTCGCGAAAATCTATTTTGAAAACGAGGAAATTTTTGCAAAGCCCTCACCTGCCGAACTCTTAAAAATCAGCGGTGTTTTGAAAACAGATGAGGCCGTCTTGGACGATGAAACAAAAATTTTGCTCCATCGTGCGATTTTTGAAACTCTTGAAAATGCTTTGCAAAAGCTCAAAAATGCGCGCACAGATGAAGGACAAAAAATCGGGAAAGCGCTCCTTCTAATTTTAGATGAGATTGATTTCAAACGCCGAGAAGCCGAAAAAATCGCAGGGGAAATTCAGTCTCAAATCAAAGATAAAATTTTAGAGCAAATCAAAACTTTTCTGGCAGATACACTCATTTCGTCCGAGCGCTTGGAACAAGAAGTTTTATTTTATGTGATGCGCGCCGATGTCAAAGAAGAGCTTGACCGCTTAAAAGCACACGTTTTAACGGCACATGAGATTTTCGAAAAAGGTGGAAATATCGGCAGAGCTCTTGACTTTTTATGCCAAGAGCTCAACCGTGAGACAAACACTTTATGTTCTAAATCCATGGATTTGAATTTAACCAAAATCGGTATGGATTTGAAAGCACTCATCGAACAATTCAGAGAACAAACACAAAATATGGAGTAACCATAATGACAGAAGATATTATCAACCATTTAAGAAAAACAAGAAAAGGCGCCATGTTTATTATTGAGGCACCATCCGGCACAGGAAAAACAACAGTTATTAAAGAAATTTTGCGTCAAGATCCGAATTTGAAATTCTCTGTTTCGGTCACCACGCGTCCAATGCGCGAAGGCGAAGTTGAGGGCGTTGATTACTACTATATCACCAATGAAGAATATGATGTCTTGAGAGCTCAAGATGCCTTTTACGAATATGTGGATTCGCAATACGGTTCAAGATACGGCACCTTAAAATCTGAAGTCGACAGCTTTATTAATGTGGGTCAGGATGTTGTGTTCGATCTTGACTGGGTCGGTATGCGCCAGATGAAAGAAAAAGCGCCTGATAAAGTTGTTTCTATTTATTTGTTGCCCCCGTCTATTGCCGAAGTTAAGCGACGTTTAATCGGCAGAGGCACCGATAGCGCCGCCGTCATTGAAAAACGTATGGATTTGATTGTTGAAAAAATTAAACACTGGAATGAATTTGACTATGTGATTATTAACCTCAATCTTGAAGACACCATCCGCAAAGTGCGCCGCATTATTTCTTGCGAACGGATGAAACGTGTGCGCCAACTCGGGCTCAACAGTTTTGTTCAAGGTTTGATTAAAGAAGCTGGCGAACAATAAAAAAGGAACATCAATTATGGGCAAAATTTACGAAAGTATTGATGAGCTTGTCGGAAACACCCCTTTATTGCACTTAAAGCGTATTGAATCAAAATTTAAGTTGAAAGGTCATCTGTTTGGCAAATGCGAGTGTTTCAATCCGGCTTTTTCGGTCAAAGACCGAATTGCCAAACATATGTTAGAGAAAGTGCCGTTTACAAAAATCAACAAGAATACGATTTTTGTTGAAGCCACCTCAGGCAACACCGGTATCGGACTAGCGGCGATGTGTGCAGCCAAAGGATATAAGCTTGTGATTATCATGCCCGAAAATATGACAAAAGAACGCATCATCATGATGAAACATTTTGGGGCTGAAGTCATTTTAACACCTAAAGAAGACGGTATGCAAGGCGCGCTCCATAAAGCGCATATTTTGAAAGAGAAAAACAAAGAGGTTATCATCTTAAATCAGTTCGAAAACGAAGCAAACCCTGAGGCGCATGCCTTAACCACCGCAACCGAAATTATTGAAGACTTGAGCGGAAATGTTGATGTTTTAGTCGCAGGAGTCGGCACATCAGGCACATTAACGGGCACAGCAAGGGTTTTGAGAACCTGCAACCCCGATTTATATGTCGCAGCCGTTGAGCCGAAATCAAGTCCGATGCTCTCCGAAGGATATGCGGGGGCGCATAAAATCCCCGGAATCGGAGCAAACTTTGTGCCGCCGCTTTATGATAAAAACCTCGTCAATGAAGTTATCACCATTGAAGATGAAGATGCCTTCAAAGGCGCAAAAATTTGCTCAACACTTCAGGGACTCGCGATTGGGATTTCGGCCGGCGCAGCTTTAACAGCCGGTATAGAAATTGCCAAGCGTGAGGATATGAAAGGCAAAAATATTGTGGTTATCTTTCCTGATGCTATTGAGAGATATCTTTCAATGCGCTATTTTGAAGAATAACCTTTTAGAGAAAGCTTTATATGAAATTTAACTCAATACTCGGACGCTATTTATCAAAACAGATTATTGTCACCTTTTTATTGGTTCTTGTTACCATTATGGGGGTGATTATGATGTTTGATTCAATTGAGGCTTTGCGCCGTATTTCCGGACGCGATGACACAGGTATGAGCTATGTTGTTAAATACGCTTTAACCAAATTGCCCGAAACAATTGACAAAGTTTTGCCGTTTGTGATGATGGTTGCTGCCATGATTACCTTTTGGAAGGTCAGCAAAAGTAATGAATATGTGATTATCAGAGCATCGGGCGTTTCGGCTTGGGGCTTTTTAAGACCTGTATTGATGGCTGTTTTTCTTGTCGGGGTCATCAATGTTGCCCTTTTCAACCCGATATCGGCCAAAATGTATGAAATGCACGCGACCTTAAAATATCGCTTTATCACGCGCGATCCGACAGCCATGCTTTTTTCAAGCAAGGGTTTATGGATCAGAGAGGCCGAAGGGCCCGATAAGGTTTTGGTTGTGCAGGCAAAATCACTCAGACAAGAAGATCCGAAAACGCTTTCCATGCGCGATATTTCTATTCTGGAAATGGATCAAAAAGGGCAAATTTTGCGCCGAATTGAAGGACTTGTCGGAGAATTAAAGAAAAAAAGTTTTAAGCTTCGCGGAGTTCGGATTTATAGGACAGGTGAAAAAACAGAAGAATTGCCTTTTTATGAATATCAAACAACCATCACTATGCAACGCATTAAAGAAAACTTCGTTGATCCCGATGCTATTTCGTTTTGGAATTTGCCGGACACTATCCGTTTTTATGAAACATCCGGCTTTTCGGCGGCAAGGCATCAAATGCGCTATTTATCACTTTGGGCATCGCCGTTTTTGCTTGTGGCTATGGTACTTGTTTCGGCGCTCTTTTCTTTGCGTCCGAGCGTAAGGCAAGGCGGTGTGATGTTGATGATTGTGACAGGCGTTGTCACCGGTTTTATGGTCTATTTTTCATCGCAATTGATTTATGCTTTCGGCTTAAACGGATATATCCCCGTTGTGATGGCGGTTTGGTCGCCGACGGTAATTGTAACACTCCTTGCGGTCACGGTGCTTTTGCATCAGGAAGAAAGATAATCTTAAATCGGTCTTAATTGCTGATAAATCGGCAAATCGGATCTGATCGGGCGATAGTGTGCTCCATAGCGCAGGCAAAAATCTTTTAACAATCGGCGCTTGTTTTCAAAATAAGCCTCATAAGTCAATTCATATTTTGTATCATAATTTTCAATTAATGCAAATTCCCCTTCAAAAGCTGCCGGATATGCACCGGAAGGCGGTGCAAAAGCCTCTAAAGAATCATAAATATCTGCCATGTATACTTCGCCCGTTTGCATCAAGTTCAAAACTTGATTTAAGTCGTTTGGCATTATATCAGAAAAACTGCCGACCAAAAAAACAACAGCATTTCTTGTCGCTTTTTTTTGCAAAAGTTGCAAAGATTTTTGGACGGATTGCGTATCTTTGACAGATGAAAGATTATCTTTGCAAACATTTTCTATTTTTTTCAAAACGGATAAAAAATGTTCTTGCCCGCGTTCGGCGTCAAAAAGATATGTTTGAGCCCCCGTATATAAAGCAAGCCCGAAACGGTCTTTATATGAAAGCGAAAGCCAACCGATGAGCGCCGCTGTTTTGGCAGCCGTAACAGATTTTAAGGCGCCTTTCGTGCCAAAATACATTTTTTGTGACAAGTCTAGCCAAACATATACTTCACGGTCTTTTTCTTCGACATAAACTTTTGTGAACGGCTGATTTTTGCGCGCCGTGACACGCCAATCAATATCCCTGACATCATCGCCGAACTGATAAGAACGAACTTCTTCAAACTCGATACCTCTGCCCTTAAATGCCGACTTTGAATCGCCCGATTGAAGTGCCGTTTTTTTATAGTTAAAATCTTTCAAATACGGCACATCGCCTTTCATCTTCATCAGCGTTTTAAAACTTGGCGCCAAAGCTTCTGAGAGTTCAGGCGCTTTTTTCGAATCCAAAAATGATTTCAAGCGATGAAAAGCCAAAACAATCTCCTTTTTTAAGGAAGAGGAACAACTTTTAAGAGCCTTGAGATGACATCATCAGCGTTCAAACCTTCTGCCAATGCCTCAAAGCTCAAAATGATACGGTGACGCAAAACATCATAAACAACAGCGTGAATATCTTCAGGCGTGACAAAATCGCGCCCCTCTAACCATGCATTGACCTTAGCGCATTTATCAAGGGCAATCGTTGCACGCGGGCTTGCGCCATATCTCACGGCGCCATTTAAGGTTTCGTCATATTTTTCGGGGTGTCGCGTTGCCATAATGAGCGCAACAAGATAATTTTCAACAGCCTCGGAAGTGTGAACTTTTAGAACTTCTTTTTTGGCGGCTTTGATTTCATCTATTGTGATTTTTTTGTAAGCTTCTTTTTTTGAAAGTTCTGTTTTTTCAATATCTTCAGCCCTCACAAGCGATAAAATTTTCTTTTCCGTTTCCCCATTTGGTTGATCAATTTTAATATAAAGCAAAAAGCGGTCAAGCTGAGCTTCAGGCAAATTATATGTTCCCTCGTGCTCAATCGGATTTTGTGTTGCCATCACCATAAACAAATCAGGCAATTTATATTCTTTGCCGCCGACGGTGACCTGATTTTCTGCCATTGCTTCCAAAAGCGCGGACTGCACTTTTGCCGGTGCACGGTTGATTTCGTCTGCCAAAACAAAGTTTGCAAAGACAGGACCTTTTTTAAAATCAAACATACCTGTTGAGGCAAGATAAATATCGCTTCCCGTGATGTCGGAAGGCAACAAATCAGGCGTGAATTGAATACGGTTAAAATCTGCATTAACAGAATCGGCTAACGTTTTAATCGCTTTTGTTTTGGCAAGCCCCGGAGCGCCTTCTAAAAGCGCATGACCCGATGATAAAAGTGTGATGAGCATTTTTTTAATCAAATCATCTTGCCCGACAATCACACTTTGCAAATGTTCTTTCAAATCCAAAACTTTTTCTCTTAACTCTGTCATTTTTTGACCTTTCACCTGTTGACAACGCAAAATTTAAACAGCATTTTTTTCAATCTGTTTTATTATATAGGAAAATTTTAAAAAAATTACAAGAAGCAATCCATAAAATGAGCAATATATTTGATTTAGATGACAACACGGCCCAAGATTTTGACAACATTAGCGCACTAAAGCCTCGAATTGACTTTTTGAGCGCATTGAATCCGGAGCAAAAAATTGCCGTTCAAACAACTGAAGGTCCCGTTTTGGTTTTATCGGGCGCAGGCACAGGCAAAACACGCGTGTTGACAACAAGACTTGCCTATATCTTGTCGCAGGGTTTGGCAAACCCGTGGAACTGTTTTGTTGTGACCTTTACAAACAAAGCCGCCAAAGAAATGAAAATGCGCGTTCAAGAGATGATAGGTTCAATGGCTGATTCGGTTTGGCTCGGCACATTTCACAGTATGTGTGTGAAGATTTTAAGGCGCCACGCCGAGCTTGCGGGTTTAAAGCCGAACTTTACCATTTTAGATGAAGACGATCAAAAAAGGCTTATCAAGCAGATTTTGGAAAAAGAGGGCATTGATGATAAGAAATATTCGCCGGCAAGTTTTGTTGAAAAATTTGCACTATGGAAAGACAAAGGATGGACACCCGAAAAAGTGGCTAAAGATACCAAAGGCAACATCACCATCATTATTTATCAAAAATATCAGGAGCGGTTAAGGGAACTCAATGCCGTTGATTTCGGCGATATTATATTGCTCACTTTAGAGATTTTGCAAAAAAATGAAGAAGTTTTGCAAAAATATCAAAGCCAGTTCAAATATGTGATGGTTGATGAATATCAAGACACGAATGTGACGCAATATTTGCTTTTGAGAATCTTGAGCCAAAAACACAAAAACATTTGCTGTGTGGGCGATGATGACCAATCCATTTATTCGTGGCGCGGCGCGGAAATTGAAAATATTTTGCGCTTTGAAAAAGACTTTCAAAATGCGGTTGTCATTCGCTTAGAGCAAAATTATCGCTCAACGGCAAACATTTTGCAAGCCGCCTCAAACCTGATTGCGCACAACGGCGAGCGTTTGGGGAAGACCTTGAGGGTGGCAACAAATTCGCCGGCAAGCCGATGCGATAATGAAAAAATCAAGCTTATCAGTGTTTATAGCGGTGAGGAAGAAGCACTTTATGTCGTGCACGAGATTGAAGATTTGCACCGAAGTCATTTGGAATATGACCATATGGCCGTATTGGTGCGAACCGCGGCTCAAATGCGCGAGTTTGAAGAAAAGTTTATCTCTGAGGCTATCCCATATCAGGTCATCGGAGGGCCAAAGTTTTATGAGCGCATGGAAATCAGAGATATGATTGCCTATTTCAGAGTGATTGCACAAAGCGCAGATGATTTGGCTTTGGGGCGGATTATCAACAAGCCATCACGCAAAATCGGCGACAAGAGCGTGCAAAAATTCAGAGATTATGCATATCAGCACCGTGTGTCAATGCTCAAAGCCATGGACGAAATGTGCGAACAAGGACTGATTTCGGGGCAACTTTTGAACGCAACATCAGAGCTTGTCAAACACTTTAAGGATTGGCAAAATGATGCCAAAAATTTGAGGCTTGATGAGCTCGCCGACAAAGTTTTAGACGAATCGGGCTATCTTGAAATGCTCAAAAAAGAAAATTCCGTTGAAGCCGAAGGCAGAATCGAAAACCTAAAAGAGCTTGTCAATGTGATGAGCGATGTTGACAACTATCCGACGCTTGATGACTTTTTAGAGCATGTGAGTTTAGTCACCGAATCGGACAATGCGACCGAAACGAACAAGGTAATGCTGATGACCGTTCACGCCGCCAAAGGTTTGGAATTTGACGCCGTGTTCTTACCGGGTTGGGAAGAAGGATTGTTTCCGCATGAGCGCGCCTTAAACGAGGGCGGCAGCAGTGCTTTGGAAGAAGAAAGAAGGCTTGCTTATGTTGCCTTGACGCGTGCAAAACAAAAGCTTTATATTTTGACCTCTTTTTCGCGCAAGGTTTTCGGTCAATGGCAAAACAATCAACCCTCAAGGTTTTTAAATGAAATCCCCTCGCCTTGTTTGCAAATTATCAACAATACATATCAGGGATATAACAAAGGATACAGCGGCGGTTATCAAAAACGCAGTTCATATGCTGTAAGAAAGCAAACTACTTATGATGATTATACATATGAACCGGATGAAGAATATGCCACGCCCAAAAAAGAAAATTATAAAGGTATGCGCGTTTATCATCCGAGTTTTGGCAAAGGCACGTTGATGAGCATTGAAGATGGTGACAAATGTGTGGTTTATTTTGACACCGCCGGTCGCAAAAAGATTTATAAATCTTATTTAAGAAGAGCATAAAAAAACAGCTTCCTGTTTTTTTATTTATAGCGAATACTCACACGATTGACCTTACCCGATACTTGATTTGCTTCTTCAATGGTGTAGATACGCTTTTGAATATAATTTCCCGTCAAAATATCATTGGCATTATTATACCATTTGTTGTTATAAAAAATTTGACCGTTCGGGGTTGTTTGATACGAAAAAATATCTGTTGCTTGCCCGAGATTTGCACGAAAAGCAACCGCGTTTTCACATTGTGTCATAAAGTGTTCAGGGCAATAAAGGCTTTGAAGCGGCGTATGTTTATAATATCCGTTAAGAGTTGTATCATCACCGAAAGCATAAGCATTCAAAGATTTGACTGTCTCCGGCAAAATAATACTTGAGATTTTGGTGTTGGCAAATGCGCCCCATCCGATACTTTGAAGATTGCTTGGAAGCTCAATATCTTCTAAAGGTGCATCTTGAAATGCTATGTCTTTAATCTTTGTGAGGCTACTCGGTAAATCAATATGTTTTAATGAATGTGTCATAAAAGCACCATAGCCGATTTCTTCAAGTCCTTCTGGTAAATTAACATTTTCTAGGTGCATCGCCCTAAAAGCATTATTTCCTATTGATGTCATACCCTCACCTACCGTTACTGTATTAATTTTATCGTCATATTCAAACCACGGTGCTGCGCTAAGAATGCCACGTCCTTCCACACTTTGAGTGTTGTAATTTTTCATTTTACCGATTCCCGCAATACTTAACGTGTGCGTTTCATCATCAATTTGCCAATGACAATTATCTCCGCAGTCATCGCCCTCGGCAATAATAGCGGCATTGGCATGAAAACTTGCCATCAATCCCAAAATCAGAATCCAATTTTTCATAAGTTAAACTCCTTTATCGTTATTAAATTAAAAAAAATCACTTCAGAAAAAAATCCAAAGTGGGAGCTAAACAACTGCCTAAATTCAGTCTGCCTTATTCGTCACTCAAATGCGCTTATCTCGACAACTCCCGAAGAAGGAGTTTGATTTAGGTCGTGTTGTTTAGACACCGCAACCGTTTCGGTTACATTTCTAATTATGCCCGAGATTTTTGAAAATGTAAAGAAGAAAATGGAGCAAAAGGCTGTGAAAAGGTGTAAAAAACATTGAAATATTTGTTTTCAAGGCTTAAAATGGGGTTTGATATTGAATAAATAAGGGTTTGAACTCATGAGCGAACAAGAAAGAAAAATCCCTCAATTTTTGGAAGACGGCGAACAAGCCGAAACGCATTATCACGTTGATGCCACCCCACAACCTTTGAAAAAAACGCTTTCGGCTTTAGGTGCTTTTTGGGTGCTTGGTGTTTTGGTTTATCTCCAATTTTTCTATGGTTGGAGCAATTTGTCGGCTTTGATGCCTTCCGATTTTGTTGCCTTTTTGGCGTCTTTTTTGATTTTTCCGCTTGTGATATTTTTCCTTGTCGTGTGGGTGAAAAAAACATATTCCGTCTTAAAACAAAACGAAATGGTCGAGCAAAGTTTAGGCAAGTTTTTAAAAACGAAAGATGAAAATCTGCTTTCTAAAATCATTAATAAAGCGCTTCAAAATCAAATTGAAGAACTCAATTCAACCTTGCAGTTTTTGTCGGCTCAAACCGAGTCTTTGAAAAATGAGCTCAACACAAAAGCTCAGGATTTTAAAGATATTTCTCAAACGCTTGACAATGTTGCAAAGCAAAATTTAGCCCGTATCGATGAAAACAAAAACGAATATATTGCACTTTGTCGCGAACTTTCAACCAAAGCGCAAGAAACAGCCGCACAGCTCAAAACGCACACCGATGATTTAAAAGAAAGCGCAGACGGCATATATCAACAGCTCAATCCTTTGATTGATGAAACAATCGTAACCGCAGATCACCTCAAAAATATGGTTGAAGAAGCTCAGGGCAATATGGCGCAAACCAAAACGGATTTAGTCGAATTTGCCGATATGAGCAAAAACAGCATGACCGGCCTTGCCGAAATGCTCAAAAATGAGACATCTCAATTTGAACAGGCTATGCTCCGCACATCTGACAGTTGCCAAGAAATATACAAAAAAATCGATTCCGGTATTTCGTATATCGAAAACAGCTTAAAAACACACAAAGCGCTGGCTTCAGAGCAATCGGCATTGCTTGATAAAAATTCAAGCTTTTTAGACAACAAGCTCGGCGAATACGGCAAGCTCATCAGTATGGAAGTTTCCGCCATGGTTGAACGTGCCGACAAACTCGATTTGAATGTCAAAGGACAGATTGCAAAACTCCAAGAAGCAGGAGCACAAATCAGCTCTATTTTGGAAGGTGCAAACAACAGTTTGTCCTTAAAATCGGAGCGCGCTGTTCAAAACATTGAAGCCGTTGTCAAAGGTTTGGCAAAAGAGGTAGAAAAAATTTCCGGTTTCATCAATCAAACAGAAGTGAAAAACATTGAAATGCAAAAAACGGCTGAGAAAATGTCGGGCAGAATAGGCTCGCTTTCGGCTGATTTGAGTTTGAAGACCGATGATTTAAGAATCCGCGCCGTCGATGCCATTGATAAGTTTAATGAGGTGAGCGCCGTTTTGGAAAAGAATACCGTTAAGCTCTCGGAAAACGCTAATATGCTCATTTCAAAAAGCAAGCAAGGTGCAGAATTTATCAGCACGCAACAAGTCGCTTTGGCGAAAACTTCCGAAAACTTTGAGCAGATGAAAAAGCAAATCAAAGACTTGGAAGAAAATATAGGCAAAGCACAACAAAAATCCGTCTTGGTTTTTCAAGAATTTCAAAAACAGATGGCAGATTATCAAATGACGCTTGACACGCGTTTTAAGGAACTCGAAGATCAAAAAATAAAATCAGAGCGCCATTTGAGAGAAGTGAAAGCGCAATATCAGGAACTCGGGCTTTCCGGATTTATGGATAAGATGAGCCTGATGGTGCAGGATTTGGAAAATCTTTCAATCGACTTGAACCGATTTTTTGATAAAGATTCCGAAGATGATTTGTGGAAAAAGTTTTACAATGGCGACCATGCCGCCTTTGCGCATAACATGGTTAAGAAACTCGGGCGCAAAGAAATTTTGAAAATCAGGGAACAATATGAAAAAAATGCTGATTTTCATGAGCTTGCCGACAGGTATTTGGGCGAATTTGAAACGCTTTTGAATGCCGCCGAAAAATCTGACAAGCCTGAAACGATGTTAGCCGTTATTTCAGGCTCTGAGGTCGGCAAAATCTATTATGTGATGGCAAGGGCTTTGGATAAGTTAGGCTAGCATATGGGCTTTCAATTTCAAAACAAAGTTTTTTTGGCGCCGATGGCAGGGATTACCGATGCCCCGATGCGCAAAATTGTTTTTGAAGAAACAGAAGGCAAGGTTTCGCTTGTTTCGGAAATGGTTGCCATCAACGCCCTTTCCTATAAAAACGCCAAGACCTACAAAATCGCCGATGTGCGCGAAGAACCCTACCCTGTTGTTGTGCAACTGATGGGGGGCGAGCCTGATTTATTTTATGACGCGGCAAAATTGGTTACTGATTTAGGCGCAGTGGGAATTGACATCAATATGGGGTGTCCCGTGCGAAAAATTATTGCATCAAACGCCGGATCGTATTTGATGCAACATATGGACGTTGCGGCAAAAATCATTGAAACAACCGTTAAAGCAACCAAACTGCCCGTCAGCGTGAAGTTTCGCAAAGGCTGGGATAGTGAGCATATCAACGCCGTCGAATTTGCAAAAATGTGCGAGCAAAGCGGAGCAACTTATATCACCATCCACGGACGCACAAAAACGCAAGGTTATATGGGAAGTGCGGATTGGAATGTGATTAAAGCTGTTAAAGAAAGTGTGAAAATCCCTGTCATTGGAAATGGTGACGTTACCTCCCCCAAAAGCGCTCAAGAAATGTTTGAAAAGACAAAGGTTGATGCCGTGATGATTGGGCGTGCGGCGCTCGGCAACCCGTTTTTGCTTAAAAGTATTGCAAACTTTTCAGATAAGCAAGAAAGCTTAGAGCCGACGCCGAAACATATCTATCAAACGCTTTTAAGGCATATGAGGTATTTGAAAGAATATTATGGCGAAAAAGTTGCTTTAGGGTTATCAAGAAAATATGTTTGTTGGTATTCCAAATGTTTTTATGATGCCAAAAAGTTCAGAGAAAATTATATGAAAATCACAGATTTTGAAAAGGCGATGGCAGAAATCGATTCTTATTTTCAAAAGCAGATTTTAGGAGAAAATATATGAAAATCATTGTTGGCGGAGCCGGAAGTGTCGGACGGAGCATTATTTCATATCTGATGCGTGCAGATAATGATATTGTTGTTTTGGATATCAATCAGGAAAGGCTTGATGAAATTGCCAAAGAATTTGATGTTCAGCCTGTTTTAGGCTCGGTTTCAAGGCCCGATATTTTGGAAAAAGTCGGCGCGGATAAGGCAGATATTTTGATATCCGCAACAGACAACGATGAAGTCAATCTGGTGGCTTGTCAAGTGGCATACACGCTTTTTAATGTGCCGAAGAAAATCGCTCGTGTCACGCAGGAATATTTTTTGAGCCCGTTGTGGAACACGCTGTATAATGAAAAAAATCTGCCGGTGGATTTGGTGATTTCGCCCGATAAGGAAATTGCCGAACGAATTTTGCAGCTTTTAAGCGTTCCGGGGGCAAAAGAAGTCTATTCTCTTGCAGATAACCACGTTCAGCTCGTTTGCTTAAAATGTTTTGGCGAATGTCCGCTGTATCAGTTCAAAATTTCGGAACTATATGAAAATTTTAAGGAATTTCCTTTTTCAGTTGTGCAAATTTTGCGCGACGGGGTGAACTTTTTTCCAAAATCCGATGAAACCATCAAGCAAGGTGATGAGGTTTATGTTTTGGCTTCGAGCGAAGATATTCCGCAGGTTTTGCACGCCTTTAATGCCGAGCAGAAAAGCGCTGAAAATATTGTGATTTTCGGTGGAAATGCCATTTCTTATGACATTGCAAAGCATTTGGAAGAAAACGACAACATCGCAAGCATTAAGGTTATCACAAATGATATGAATGCGGCTCATAGACTGTCGGAACATTTGGACAAGTCGGCAATTATCTACGGTGAGATGATGAGCGATGTGATCTTAAAT
>JAFVFH010000046.1 GCA_017475525.1 Alphaproteobacteria bacterium
ATGAAGAACCATCCGGCCAGCCACCGGAGGTATCTAAAGTTCCCTCCAAGCTGCGCTTGCCAATCCGACTGAAAGTCGGCTGTCAATTCGCTTTCCACCGGCTGACGCCAGTGGTCCAAAGCATTTGATGTTATCAAAAACAACTTTTTCATAAATTTTCTCCCATCGTTGTTGTAATTAAAAAAAATCCACCTTGAAAAATTTCAAAATGGAGGAGCCTCAAAACTGCAACAACACAGATGGGCTTATTTGCAAAACTTATTCGCCCACTCCTCCTGATGAGGAGCTTGTTGTTGATTGTGTTTTGAGAACACCATCGTTTGATTTCAAACGATAGAGATATGCTAGATTATTTTGAAAACATTTGCAAGAAAAAAATAGAGATTTATTGTATGGCTTTGATATAGGCTTTTTGGGCGTTGATGTCGAAGTTGGCTTTGAGGCCGAGTTGAGGAGCAATCGAGGCAATGATTTTACCTGATGTCGGCGCCGCATTCCAACCTGATGCGCGAAGATTGTGTGTTTCGGGGACGCCTTGAGGTTCGTCAATAATCACGAGCAAAGCATATTTCGGATCAGAAGATGGAAAAGTTGATATAAAAGAGTTTGTCACACGCGTGGTTGCATAAGAGCCTTTATCTGCTTTGTTGGCCGTTCCCGTTTTGCCGCCAACCTCATATCCGGCCACTTCGGCCTGTTTGCCCGAACCGTATAAAACAACATTGCGCAACAAGGGGCGCATTTGCTTAGATGTGTGTTCGGATAACACGCGTCTTGAAACTTTTTGTGTGTCTGATTTGATAAGGGTCGGGGTGTGATATATACCGCCGTTAACGAGAGCCGAAAATGCTGTGATGATATGAAGCGGGCTGACGGATATGCCATGTCCGTAAGAAACGGTGGCAATGGTAATCGGTGCCCAATTTTTTTCACTTTGATAGAGGGGTCTTGCTTTTTCAGAAATTTCAAAATCCTCGATTTTGTTAAAAAAACCGAGATTTTTCAAAAAGCTTATTTGTCCTTCCTTGCCAACCTTCTCGGCAATCCGGACAGATCCGATGTTTGAAGAATAAGTGAGGATTTCATCAACGGTCAGCCAGCGATTTTTGGCATGGTCGTCATGAATTTTGCGTTTTTGAATGACAATCGGCTTCGTGGCGTCAAATTTGTCGGTGACTTTAACCTTACCACTTTCCAAACCAAGGGCTGTATTAAATGTTTTAAACACAGAACCCGGTTCATATGCGGCTTGGGTGATAAAGTTGAATAATGATTTTTCGCCAACCGGAATTTTGATGTTCGGGTTGTAGTCCGGCAATGAAACGAGTGAAAGGACTTCGCCGGTGTTGACATCCATCAAAATGGCAGCGGCGCCGATGGCTTTATATTTTTCAACGGCATGCAAAAGCTCTTCTCTGATGGTGTCTTGGACACCTATATCAAGAGTGAGCTTCAAGGGTTTGGACGATTCGGTTAAACGTTTATGCATAAATTTTTCAAGGCCCGCTTGTCCGACATTGTCAACATTTGTGTATCCAAGCACATGAGCGAACAGGTTGCTGTGCAAATAAACACGTTTTTCGCTTGTTTGAAATTCAAGCGCAGGAATACCCAAATCATTGACATTGGCTTGCTGAGCCGGCGAAAGATCATGCTTGATCATGGCAAATGAGGAGCGTTTTTTTGTGAGCTTGGCATAGATGTCATCATAACTCAAATCAGGAAAAATAAGCGACAGCTTTTCAGCCGCATCTTTGGCGTCTTGAATTTTTTTGGGGTTTGCGTAGAGGTTGACCGTTGGCAAAGATGTGGCAATCATCAAACCGTTTCGGTCGACGATATCGGCTCTCGAAATCGGCAATTTGACGGAAATGTCGCGGACGGCATATTCTTCATCCGGCAGGCTGATTTTGATGCCGTGAGGCAGGCAGACCATAAACACACGCACTGACAAAACAATATATGCAAGAAAAAATAAAATAACGGCAAAACTCATACGGTTGCGACAAGTTTGCACGGCTTCAAGGTTTGTGCTTTCTTCAAACAAAGCAGTTTCAAAACCATTGCTTCGAGATGGCTTGATATCATAGAAGGTATTTGTTTTTTTTGATAACCCTAAAGGTAGCACTTTCTTTGCCTGTTAACGTTCCAGTTTGACCATTTGTTTCAAATCTTTTCGGTTGGTCGAAGCGACGGCCACGGAAGAAGATTCGTTTTCAAATGGTAACGCAGAATAGTTAATAATTTGTTCAGCTCGAATTTTATTTAAAGAAATATGTTCATGCGCTAATTTTCTTAAACGCTCGGGAGTATTCAAAACACCCCATTCCGCTTTTAAGACATGGATATTTCTCACATCGGAGGCAATATTTTGGTTGATGCGGGAAAGCTCTTGTTCTAAATCATGCACCTGATTTTTAAGAATAAAACAGCCGAAAATCACAAAACATGTTAAAGTGAACCATAAAGCGGTTATGGCGTTCTTGGTGTTAATCATTTTGAGCTCCTTTGCTTTTGATTGCAAAACGCAATTTTGCCGAGTGTGCACGTGGATTTTCCGATATTTCTTTTTGGGTCGGGGTGATGACTTTAGAAGAAAAAGAAAATGTTTTTTGCTTTATTTCCGGATTTTCGGCATATCGCGAAATGTGCGTTTTTGCAGGGGTGTTTTCTTTGAAAAAGTTTTTGACGATTCGGTCTTCAAGCGAATGAAAATCAACAACAACCAAACGTCCGTTCGGTTTTAAGAGTTCGGCGGCGGCCTTGATCCCGATTGTCAATTGTTCAAGCTCGTCATTTACAGCAATGCGCAAAGCTTGAAAAGTGCGGGTCGCCGGGTCAATTTGCCCTTTTTTCTTATGAAGAACGGAATAGATAATTTCGGCAAGTTCTGTTGTTGTTTCGATGGGTTTTTCTTGGCGCGCGTCGACAATTTTTTGCGCAATTTGACGGGATTTTTTTTCTTCGCCGAATTGGTAGAGAATATTGGCAAGGTCATCCTTTTCATAAGAATTGACAATATCATAAGCGCTCAAGCCTGAACGGGACATGCGCATATCAAGCCTGCCTTCTTTTGAAAACGAAAACCCGCGCTCGGCCTCATCTATTTGCATGGAAGAAACGCCGATGTCAAAAACAACGCCGTCCACAGGCTCGTGCACCAAATTCGAGAGCTCAGAAAAACATCCGCTTTTAAATTCAAATCGGTTTTGATATTTTTCTTTTAATTCATGTGCGCGGGGTAAAACGGTCGGATCGCGGTCAACGGAGATGACCTTGCAATTTGCTTTTTGTAAAATCGCTTGTGTATATCCACCGTTTCCAAACGTTGCATCAACATAAACGCCGCCTTCTTGAACGGCGAGGTTTTCTAAAACCTCATCAAGCATAACGGGAATATGTTTTTGAATACACGTCATTTTAAGCGTTATCTCCTGATTTGTGTGCGTTTAAAACAGGGCGTTTTTTCAAAACTTCTGCTCTGATGCGTGCCTCTTCTTTTGCCCAATTTTCGGGTGACCAAATTTGAAATTTTCGGCCTTTACCGACAAAAACAGCCGTGTCGGTAATGCCGGCATGGGTTAAAAGTTTTTCCGTTAAAACGATACGACCGGTGCTGTCAAACGTGAAACGTTTGGCATCACCGAAAATCAGGTTTGTTAAATCATCTTGTTCCTGAGAGAAAAAGTCATTTGAATCTTCGATTTCCGTTGCAAGCTTTTCAAGTAAGTCTTCGGCGCAACCCTCAATACAAGGCGAAACAAGGCTGCGATAACAAACAATTTCGGAATTTAGTTCTTTGACAATGGCACGATAGTCTGCAGGCAAGGAAACACGGCCTTTTGAATCGACCTTGTTAAAGATGGTGTCCATAAAGAGAAATGTTTTTCTCAAAGGTGTGTCTCCATTAAATTAATTTATCTTATTTATGGTATAGCATGGTAATTCATGGGAATCAATGGGAAATTTTAGGGTTTTATTAACTGTTCTTGGTTTGTTCTTTAATAGTGTGTCTTTGTTGCCTGAGGCTGTAAGCACAAAAAAAATGAAAAAAATTTTAATTGATGTGTAGAATGTTTTTGCTTTGACAAATTCTTTTTTATTTGCTATGATAAAATCACAATGAAAGAAATTTCATTGCAGAACCGAGAGGTTCGGGGCTGTCAGAGGCTCTATGTTCAGTGATACCAGAAATGGTATCCTTTTAGGATGCCTTTTTTTGGTATTTAAATCCCCGCATGGGTGGGGAGATTATGGCGTATGTTCAAGGTCAATCCTAAAGGCCATAATAGTCATAACACTGAACATGATTTCTGAACTCCCCTGCCGCTCAATTGAGCGGATTTTTTTGTGTCTTAACTGTCATGTTTGGGTTTATCCCGAACATCCATAAAAATAGGAGAAAAAATATGAATAAATACATTTTGATTTTAAGTGCGATTACCGGCGGTATTATATCAACAAAGGCATTGGCTATTACTTGTCCGGAAGGAACTTTTGAGGGAGAATCGTGTTGGGATTGTAGTATGGATGGTGGCAACTGTACAGCTTCATTGAAAAATGGTACTTTTTTAGTATCAGGGCAAGGAAAAATGAAAATTTACGGCCCTACATCGAGTGATGTACCATGGGGCAGTAAAAGAAGAGAAATACACAATATTATTATAGAGGATGGAATTACGAGCATTAGTACATATGCATTTTATTATTCTACTAATGTCGAAAATGCTACGATTGCACCTTCTGTGCAATATTTTGGTGAGGGAGCATTTAGAGGTGCAGTTATTCAAAATATGGTAACTGCAACGCCGAATGTGATTTCTAATTTATTCTTTAATCCTACAGTGACTAATATATATTGCTTAGATGAAAATTGTGCAACATCTAAATTGGGGGGAGTCGCGCAAAATATATATCAGACAAGGTCAAAAGAGAAAAATGGCGCAACATACATTTATGATGAAAACGGTCTTTTTTTAACAAAGTATGGGAAAGAAAATCCTCCTAAACGTATTTATACTATCGATGAAGCCTCTCGCCTTTCCAAGCCGACAGGAAACACGTTTAAATTGAGATATAAATAATTTCAGCGTTTGTTTTTGAAGAAAGTTTTGAGCAATTTTGTTGATTCTTCAGCTAAAACACCAATTTCGATTCGCGGTTTATGGTGGCAGGTTTTGTTCTCAAAAAACTTAACGCCATTTATGACAGCGCCGCCTTTTTCATCCAAAGCGCCGATAACTAAATTTTCAATTCGTGCAAAGGAGATGGCGGCGGCGCACATGGCGCATGGTTCTAAGGTCACATAAAGAGAGGTGTTCCATAAACGTTTGGTAGAGAGCTTTTTGCAGGCTTTTCTGATGACATCAATTTCGGCATGGGCGGTTGGATCAAGTCCGTGTTCCGTTTTGTTATGTGAACGTGCGATGATGTTGCCCGTCGTATTATCAACCAAAACGGCGCCGACTGGAACTTCATCTTTTTTGAAAGCCTTTTGGGCTTCTTTTAAGGCTTGGAGCATGTATTTTTCGTGTGACATAAATATCCTTTGATTTTTGTTTTAATCTAAAGTATAGTAACTGCGAATTGATAAAGGATAGGTTAAAATGGGGCAAAAATACGAATCTGCTCCTCCCCCTTTGAGGGGGGAGGTTCGGGAGAGGGTGATTAAAAATCATTCCTTGCTTAAACTTTGCCGATACAATCGCCAAAATAAAACTGATGCCGAAGCTAAGATGTGGTTTGCTTTACGGGGCAAAAAGTTAGGAGTCCCTTTTCGAAGGCAACAACAAATCGGTCAATACATTGTTGATTTTGTGTGTCTGTCTTTAAAACTTGTGGTGGAATGTGACGGCGGTCAGCATAATGAAATTGTTGACGGAAAGCGGACGAAGTTTTTGGAAGGTGAGGGTTTTACTGTTTTGAGGTTTTGGAATAATGAAATTTTATCAAATATTGATGGATGTGTGGCAAAAGTACAAGACGTTTTGAAAAGTTGTGTCTCTCAGCAAAAATCAGATGATTGTTGTCACCCCCTCCAAACCTCCCCCCTCAAGGGGGAGGATTCGAGAAAGAACGCCCTCAAGGGGGAGGATTTGAGAAAGAGCACCTTCAAGGGGGAGGATTCGAGAAAGGACACCCTCAAGGGGGAGGATTCGAGAAAGGACACCCTCAAGGGGGAGGATTCCAGGGAAGATGCCCTCAAGGGGGAGGATTCAAGGGAAGATGCCCTCAAGGGGGAGGATTTGAGAAAGGAGATCCTCAAGGGGGAGGATTCAAAGGCAGGTAGTCTCAAGAGGTATAAAATGGAATCTAGGAAAGGATAAGTTAAAATGGGGCAAAGATTAGCAAAATTTATGGCAAGAACAGGTTTATGCTCGCGTCGTCAGGCAGAAGAATATATCGTCCAAGAGCGCGTGAGTGTGAACGGGCAAATCGTTTCAACACCGGCGTTTAATGTTGAAGGCAATGAAGTTATTTTATTTGACGGTGAAAAATTGCCTCAAATGGAAACGACGCGCCTTTGGCTTTATTATAAGCCTGTCGGGCTTGTAACAACACACAAAGATGAAAAGGGGCGAAGAACGGTTTTTGAAATGCTCCCGCCTTCAATGCCGCGTGTGGTGAGTGTCGGCAGACTTGATTTGAACTCCGAGGGGCTCCTTTTGCTCACAAACAACGGGGCACTTGCTCGTGAGCTCGAGTTGCCGCAAAACGCCTGGTCGCGAAGGTATCGTGTTCGGGTGCATGGCAAAATAAATGAAACTAAACTCACGGAAATTCAAAAAGGGGTGACGGTTGAAGGTATTTCTTACGGTAAGGTCGGTATCACAATTGACAGCCAAAACGGGACAAACACGTGGCTCAGCGTGAGCTTAAATGAAGGCAAGAATCGTGAAATTCGAAAACTGATGAAATACGCAGGTCTTGAAGTCGCGCGCTTGATCAGAGTTTCGTATGGTCCGTTTCAGCTTGGGAATTTAAAAGAAGGCGAAGTTAAAGAAATTCCTCAAAAAGTTTTAAAAGAACAACTTGGCGGGCGCTTTGAAATATGAGAATCGTTGCCGGAAAATATCGGGGTAAAAAGCTGATAACGCCCCAAAATACAGAAGTTCGCCCGACATCGGATCGTGCGCGCGAATCGATCTTTAATATTTTGTATTCTCGTTTTGGCGGTGTGCAGGACAAATCGGTTTTAGATGTTTTTGCCGGCACGGGTGCTTTGGGTTTGGAGGCGCTCTCAAGAGGGGCAAAAAAAGTTTGCTTTGTTGACAAAGATGTTAAATTGGTGCGTCAAAATGCGGCTTTGTTTCCCTCTGAAAAAGATAACATTGATATTTTGTGTGCGGATTTATGTTTGCCGTTAAGGGCAAAGGGGGCTTATGATTTGATTTTTTCAGATGCCCCGTATGATAAGGGTTTGAACGAAAAAGCGCTTGAAAATTTAGCACAAAGCGGTTTTATTTTGCCGGAGGCTGTGTGCGTTGTTGAAACACGGCATAACGAAACATTATATCTGCCTCAAAATTTTGAACGCGTTGATGAGCGGGTGTATGGTATGGCAAAAGTTTGTTTTTTTATTTTTCACCCGTGAATTTTGTCAAAAAACGCTTGCAAGGCAAAAAAAAATGTGATACATTGAGGATGAAATCTGAAATTTCGCCTGAATTTGTCAAAGGAGTATGGTATGGCGCGTCACTATATTGAATCATCTGAAGTTGCTTACACAAGAGAAGATTATTTTGAGACGGTTGAAGCTTTGCGAGACCATTTGAAAGCGCAAGGAGCAGATGCTGAGGAAATCTCTCGGATGGAAAGGTATTACAACGATTACAAAGACCAATTTTGTGCGTTGTATGGTTTTTCATTAAAGGCAAAAGGAGATGAAGTCGGAGGTAATGTCGTTCGGCTGTATTTTGATGAATATGAATATCATCGTCCGAATATTGTTTCCGAATCCGATGATGTTAAAGATCCGACACACCAGCTTGTTTTGAAATGTGATTTGGGCGATGGTCTGGATTTTCATCTTTCGACATTTAAGGCACCAAGCCAAAAGGCTGATATGGAAGATGATGAAATGCCGATGATGGCCGGACAAATCGGTTTTGATGATGAAACGGTTAAAAACTTAAATGCCGAAAAGCTCAATCGTATTTTTGAATTTTGCCATAAATACGGTTTTTCAACATTTGGGCTGACGCCTGCCATGAACGGCGATGAGATTGATATTGATGCCTCACTTGCCGATTTGCTTGAAAAGTATAATGAAAATCAAGACAAGTTGAGCAAAGAAGAAGCCTATACTTCAACGCCGAAACCGAGCGATGATGAAAACGTTTCAGAGGGTATGCGTGCAGAAGATTTCCATATGATTGCAACGCCTGAAGTTGCTACCAAACTTGAAGCCGGAATAGCTCCATCTGCCGAGGTCTTGCCCGAGACAGAGCATTCTTTGCCTTCGAAAGCAGCGACATCTTCTAAAAAGAAAGATTTGACGGTCGATGACATGGCAAAAAATATAAGAACATTTTTGCGCAAGGATTTGCACAAGCGCAGAGGGCTTTCTTATTGGGAACATTCGAGAATTATTGACGGCAGACAAACATATGTTTTCAGTATTTATCCGACGGAAGATCCTAAAAACTGGGACAAGGATGGCAAGAAAAAAGATGATAAATATGTGGCGACTTTTACGGCTCGTTTATATGTTTCTCAAGATAAAAACGGTAAGTTCTATTTTGGTTATGCCACACCGGATGGAAAGCCGTTTGATCAGACTTTGGCAAACCAATTTATGGGCGAGATTAAAAAGACCGGCATCACACATATCAATTTGCAGAATGTGCCGGATTGTGACAAAGATACGCTGATGTTTGCGGCCGCCGGAAGAGGGATTGTGCCGACAGGGGTTAAAATCACCTCTTATAAAGCAAAACAAATTCTTGAAAAAATCGGGAAGCTTTCGGCAGAGGAACAGGCTGCTTTCAAAGCGCGTTTGGCTAATCAGATGCTTAAAGATTTTAAGGGTAGTCCGGACAGCGATGAGTATAAGTATATTATGTCGCTTAGAGATCAATCCGGAAGTGATAAGAAAGAACTTGTGTTCAAGAATTTCAGAGATGCCTTTAATTCTTCAACGACGAATGGTCTTCAAAATAAAATGGAACAGACAGCAAAAACTTATGGCAATTCCGAAATCGGTTCGGCATGGGTTTGCGCTTCGGGGCAAACCGTGAAGACGATTTTTGACTTATATTTCAATCATTTTGATGAAACTTTGGGAGGCCGAATTGCTTCAAAGATCGGCAAAGCCGGTGTTGATGGTATTTCAAAAGAAGAGGCTCTTAAATTAGCACCGATCAGCTCGAAAAAGATGAAAGATATGACAACGGAAGATTTTGCTTTGATGTATGATGTTTTGTTGCCGAGAAGAGTTCAAATCTCAAAAGAAAATATTCTTGACGCTTTTGAAAGAAAAGTTCAGCAGGGCGATACGCGTGCATGGCATATTGTTGTTCAAAATACCGAATGGCAAAGAGTTGATGATGAGCTCAAGAGTATTAATACAACCTTGGGCGCTGAGGATCTTAAAGAGCTTAAGATTTCGTTCAAAAAGCCTTTGCGTTTTGATGTGCCCGAGCATTTAAGACCGAAGAAAGAGAAAAAATCGGAAGAGGCTTCCAAAACGCCGGTGACATCGCCAACGGCAGGTCGAGGGAGCAGATAGCTCGATATAAAAAAAGCACCTTCATTTGAGGTGCTTTTTTTTGCTTTTTGTTGTTGCATTAAGCCGGAGACATCGTCATTGACATTTGTTTGCCTTCCAATTTGGGCGCCGAATCGACTTTGCCAATCAAATCCAAATCTTCAACGATTTTATCTAAAAGGTCTTTGCCCATGCTGTTTGCGCTGAGCTCGCGGCCTTTGAAACGCATGGTAAATTTGACTTTATCGCCTTGAGATAAAAACTTTTTAGCTTGCTTTAATTTGACTTCATAATCATGTGTATCAATTGCAGGTCTTAATTTCAATTCTTTAATGTTGACGACTTTTTGGTTTTTCTTGGCCTCGTTTTTGCGTTTTTGAATTTCGTATTTATATTTACCAAAATCCAAAACCTTGCAAACAGGGGGATTGGCCTGTGGTGAAATTTCAATCAAATCAAGACCTGCTTCATCTGCGATTTCTAATGCTTCTTTGATTGAAACAATGCCTCTGTTTTCACCCGTTTCATCAATCAAACGAACTTGTTTGACTTTTATTTCTTCATTGATGCGCGGTCCGTCATCATCGCGTACTGGCGCACGAGTATTTTCTATTGCTATAGGAGCCTCCTAAAAAAAGTTAATAACACTTGGTATCATACATCACAAATAGTGATTATCAAGAAAAATTGCAAAAAAATTATGAACATTTTTTATTTTTTTTCCGTTTTATATGATGCAAGTCAATTTTTTAGCAAAGGAAAAAATATGAAAAAACTTCTTTATACGTTCATGATTGCTTTGTGTGCGACAAACGCCATGGCAGAAACATATTTCGTGATTGATGATAACGGCTATGTCACGGGGCAGATGACGACAACGACCACAACCACGTATTCGGCACCGGCTTATGTGACAACACAGCCGCAAGTGACGGTTGTCCGCGAATCTCCGACTGTTTCAAACAGCTATTATTACGACAGCTATTCAACGGGTTCGGCATTTGCCGCGGGTGTGACAACTGCCGTGATTGGGGCGCTCTTGTTTGACGGATTTCGCGCTCATCACCACAAAAAGCACAAAGCTCCTGCTGTGATACATCATCACTCGGGGCATCACGGTGCGCATAAACATAAAAGGTAAGTTGCTAAAAAAGCCTCCGAAAGGAGGCTTCTTTTACATTTCCATATCAAAATCCATTTCAAAAAATTTAGGGTCGATTTCTTGCTTTTTATCTTTTGAATCATATTCCATCTGCTGCTGAAAATCATCTTCATCGTCGCTTTCATTTTTCCATTGTGTCGGCTGTCCTCTTTTTCGATTTATTTTTTGGATATTGATTGTGTTTTCAAAACGTTCATGAAGGGTATCAAGAGCGGAAAGTTCCGTATCCGTGAAAGTGGAGCATCCGTCAGTTTCTAATTGCTGAACAACAGAAAGAGCGTGTGTTTGCACTTTTTCCGAGCTGCTGAATTTACTGAATGTTTTTCCGATTTTTGTAAAAGCTGTATTCGCACAATCGGGATTTGTCAGTGAAATGTTTTTTAGCAAATCAAGATAAGCTTCGGCGCTTTCTTTATCCTTTGGTTCTTCAAGGGATTTGAAAACGTGTTTTGCAACATTTTCCTGCGCTTTCGAGCCGTGAAGCTGCATTTGATTTATAATCGTATTGAGCGAACCGAAGTAAGCTTGTGGGGCTTTCATGTCACTTAATTGTGCAAATGTTTCCTCTTTTGAACGCAAGGCGTTGATTTTATCAATGGATTTTAATGCTCGGCTTTCATCTTTTCGTCCTTGTGCATAAGCCTCCATTAAGGAAGTAGTCAGATACTGATTTTGATAGGGTTCGTCAAACAAATTTCGAACTTCTGAATTAAGAGCTCGCTCGCTGATTTTATCAAGAAGATCGTAACATTCCTGCGCTTTGCTTGGATCTTTTTTGATAATATCGCTGATATTAACGGTAGCTTCGGTGGCAAGATACGCTTTGAATGCTTGTTTTTCATCATCATCTTTTTCGGCAAGATATTGGTCATATTCGCCGAAATCGGTGTTGATGCTGTCGGTCACTTTTTTCAACGCTTCTTCTGTTTCTTGGTCAGCCATGTTTTTTCTCCTTTATGTTTATATCATAAATCGTTAATTTTTTTAATTAATATTTAATTTAGCCACTTTTGCTTTTTCCGTCAACAATTGTTTTTGGCTTAAAACATTTGAACCTTTATCATAAGGGTTGTTAAAGTGGCTTATATCAGGCGTGAATGATTTATCCGGATTTGAGTAACGTGCAAAATTTTCAAACGGTCTTTCTTTAATGGTTAATGTGTCGCTCATTATTGTTGCATCCTCGCCGTTTCGCCAAGAATTATAACGGTTGACATCGGCGCTTAAAACAATATTGCCTTTGGAAGCTTCGCGCATGTAGGGGATAAACTGTTGTTCCATATCGGCAACATCTTGATTTTTATAATAAGAGCCTTTGTTTGATTCAGGTGTCACGTTTGGAAAACGTTTTTTTGCTTCTTCTAAAACTAAAGCGATTTCACCTAAAACTTCATTTTTGACGGAATCAGGTGTGTTAAAATGTTCCAATCTTGCAAAGTTATCGTAAGCGGCACCCATGGCAACGGCGAATTGCCCGTCATCTAAAGAGGCGTATTTGTCTGTTTTGCCGCTATTGATTTTTTCTTTTAACATTTCGTTTCTTGCTTTGATGGAAGCGCGTGCCTGCTGTTGCTCAATGCCGCGCAGCTCGGTGATTGTTTTTTTTATTCCTTTATGCACACCGTCGGCAACGCTTGCCGATTTTCTGAAAACCACGGATGTTTCCATCATATTTGATTTCAATCTTGTTGCATCTTCGCGCATTACTTGCCTCAAGGTTTTTTTGCCCGTAAGTAAATCGGCTTTGTTTTGAAAACTGGTTGCCATATTTTCTCTGACTTTTTCCCACCAACTTTTCTTTTGCTTCGTTTTAAGCCCGATATGCCCAATGGTGTTGCCTTTACTGTCTTTTACCTCCATTGCGGAAGATGTTTCATATTTTGCATTCAAGTCATTGGTGCGGATTTCATCTTTAACGGATTCTTTGATATTATTTCTGAGCGTTGAAATCGTATTTTTAAACGAATCAAAATGTTCTTTTAATTGTTGAATTTCCGAATCAGTATTTGTAACGGATTTAATAACATCATTTAAGTCGCGTTTACCTTCGGCAACATCGGCAAGTTGTCGTAGGATTTCAGCCGTTAATGCGGATGTATTATTCATTTTATGTACCTTTCTTTGCTAATGGTTGTTACATAAGTAGCGGAGAGTTAGCAAATCATATGGTACATCATGACCTTGTCGTTTTTAGGTTAAAACCTTGAACATATACGACAAGCTCCCCGCTTTTATTCGCGGAGATATGCTTGAGCGCCTGCCTGCTCAAGCTGACGGCCTATCAAAACCGTGTACCATATAGACTTGCTAAAGTCCGTTTTTAAGGCCAGACAACCATTTTGTTATCTGACAATTCGGATTATAGCATACCGTTTCTTAAAAGTAAATAAAAAAAGAATCATGCCTCCGAAAAGACATGATTCTTGGTTTCTTAACACTTATTGTTAAGGTGTAGACGGTATTCTCTTTCAATCGGATTTTTGCCTTTTTCAAGAGCATATTTCTTTTTTTCGTTTTCTCGCTCAATGGCATATCTGGCGTTATCTTCATTGATTGAGAGTGCGTCTTTCCAAGATTTGAAGCCGACTATTTGAGCTGAAAGCTCTAAAGCCTCATGATGTGGAATTTGAAGCATTTTCTTTAAGGCTCGTGCCTTTTGTTTTAAAATTTCGATGTAGATTTCTTTGGCGGTTTTTTGCACTTTTGCAACTTCTTGATAAATGAGGTCAATATAATATGAATCCACATATTCGACATCGAGTTTCAAATTTTGAAAACAATGTTCGATGCTTTGAATTAAGAACCGATCAGCCGGATTTGGCAGAGCTGTTGAAATTAAAAGCTTGCCGTCATCAAACAAAACGTATGTGTCATGTTCGGGCTTATAATCGCCTTCTTTAATGGGTGGGTTTGTGATGCTGATGCATTTTCGACCGTTAAAAAGCGTTTGCATATAGTCGCCGGCTTCTTTTAAGGCTGTTTCGGAAAATTCGCGTTCCGATGTTTTTAAGTCAACAGCCGTTTGCGCCGGCAAATACCAATCAAAGCTTTTTGCTTTTTCGTCTAAGGCGGACAAATAATCCTGCGGCACATAGCGGCGCTTTAAATAATAAAAATTCGGATATTCACGCATAAAATGAGAGATAATTGAAGGATTTTTAATGGGGTTTTTCGGAGAATAATCCTCTGAAACATAAAACGAGCCGTCGTCTAAAAGCGCAATATAATCGCGAACCTTCGGGTCAATGCCACTGTGCTTTGAAGATGTCAGCAGAACTTGACCTTTTGCAAAGCAATTTTGAACAAATGTTTTTTTATCAGGAAGTTTAATGACTTCAAGGTGCGTTTCAGGAATATATTCTAAAAGCGCAAAATCGTTTATTTGCCTTAAAAAGGAATCGTATATAAAATATTCAAATGGCGTTTGCGGACCGTAAATTTCTTTGATTTTATAACCGTGAAGTTCAAGCATACGTTCAATTTTCTTGAGCTTTGGCGTGTTATCTTTTGTCGGATCAAAATTGTGAATCAAAACGCCGTTTGAAAAAAAATGAAACGGTTGAGAATATGTGTCAAATGCCAATGTTGCAAGATTTGATAAACTCCATGCTTTTTTTAAGTGATATTTTTGCTTAAATTCGTATTCCAAATTCATTTCATAGTTAAGTTGTGCAGGAATATGTTGATAAGAAAATGTCAAGCACTTTCCTTCCTGAAAAAGCTTTTGGATGGTCGCAAGGGTTAAATCTAAAGATAGTGTTTTCATAGCAAAATCTCCTATAATCGAGGATATGTTCTTCTGATGCCTGCCGGTCAAAAATCCTCGTTTGATTAAAGGGTTTTGCTTTTTTATTAAAAAGGTTGTCTCATCCGAGTTCGCCTACACGGGCAGGCAGCGAGCATCAACCATCACTCTGATATAAAACATATCACAGATGGCTGATGTCGTCAAGAAAAAAACAATTGGATTTTATTCTTTTAATAAAAATGAAATATTTGATTTAAAAAAAAAGAACCCCTCCTATGTCTTCTCTGACTATACAGAGGGTGTCAAAGGCGGGGTAACTTCTACAGATCTGATCTATATAAGGGGTTCGTAGCCCGAGGCTGTAGAAAAGGTGATATCCATGATTACGGCGCCTAAAGAAAGAATTTCTTTATTGTTCCGTATATTGATTACCTCTTTCATGTTTTTGGCCTTGGCACAGAGGTCGCTGATCGCTATTCGCGCCGCCTCTTTATTCTCCATGTTTTTCACTTTGTAGGTGATTTCAACAGGAGAAATTGTTTGGGTATCGAAAGTTCCCTTAAGATCAGATGTCACGATATTTTCTTGCTTCTGTGCTTCAGATTTTTTCATCTTAAAAAAATCATCGGCTTCACGACATGCGAATCCGCAAAGAAAAGCAGCCGTCGCTAAAGCAAAGATCATGAAGATTGCAACGTAAAGTTTCGTTGTTTTCATATCTGTATTTTTTTTATAAAAATAAAACTTTCAGATGTAAATTTTGATTTTGCCTGTTTTTTTAACCGATTTATATATTGATCCCTAAGATACGCAATCTTATAACTGCTGAGCAGCCGGGCGGTCCATGTTGCTTGGACATATTTCATCGACTCATAAACACGCATGACCAAAACTTATGCTCATCTTATATATTTTATTTTTTTGTTCAAATTATAGACCTAAAAAGATTTTAGAACTTCATTATAGCGCAAAGTTAAATATTTGTCAAGATTAAGAATATTTCAAATATTGAAAAAAGAATCGCGTATATACTTTTAAATATATATGCTTATAGAGAGGTTGTTTGAGGAGATATTTTATGATATTATCAATTTGTTTGGGGTAAAAGAAGGGTTTTGCACAAAATAAAATGTTGTATTTTCAATGTGTTAAAAAAAACTTTAAAAAAAATGAAAAATTTTAAAAAAAGGTATTGACAAAGGAAGAGTGATAGTTTATAAGCACACTCACCGACGCGGACGGGGAGACTTGAGAAGCGTTGGAGTTATAGAAGAGAGTAGATAAGAAGAGGGTATACAGGCAGCAAACGAGATGATGTCTGTATATTAAGGAACCTAGAGAAAATTCTTTATGAGTAATATATAGGCAGGATTAGATAATCAAGATTTAAGTTGAGAGTTTGATCCTGGCTCAGAACGAA
>JAFVFH010000047.1 GCA_017475525.1 Alphaproteobacteria bacterium
CCTTTTTTTGGTATTTAAATTCCCCGCACGGGTGGGGAGCTTATGGCGTATGTTCAGGTTTTTAAAACTAAAGGTCATAAGAGTCATCACGTCTAACATGATTTGTCAACTCCCCTGCCGCTCAATTGAGCGGATTTTTTTAGTATTAACAATTTATGAAAAGGAAAAAAATATGAAAAAGACAGTATTTATTTTGAGCTTGATTTTAAGCTTTAAAGCTATTGCCGATTGCACGCAAGAGAACGCTGTAGATTGCGGACATGATTGTAGCGGTAATAATAATTGCGGATGGAAGCTTGTAGAAACCAGCGATTCTACTGCAGAAAATCCAAAATATGAATTAACGTTTTATCCTGTTTATTATGATTATTGGACTGGCGAGGTGTTGGAAGAACCGGCGTCAAATAGAAAAGGACAAATTACAAAATATGGATCAGATACATCATGGTATCAGTATAGAGATAATATCACAAGTGTTGTTATTGAGGGAAGTTCAGATAAAAATGAAGACGGATCTACAAAAAAGGATTCTCAAGGAAATTGGGTTAACAGTAAAGGTATTGAAAGTATAGGAAACTATATTTTTTCGTATATGCCTAACCTACAAAGTGTCACCATTCCTAATTCTGTGACAGCAATAGGAGAAGAAGCTTTTCGTTTCAGCGGATTATCAACTGTTGTTGTTCCTGATACATGTTCTCGTATATATGGTTATGCATTTGCAGATATGAATAATTTAGAGGCTGTTGTTATTGAGGGAAGCCCGACTATTTACAAGGGTGCTTTTATTTATAGCGGAAATCCTACAATTTATTGTAAGGAAGAAGCTCTTAACCAATGTCAAAACAAAGGTAGCACAAATGTAAAATCGTATAGTGTCGGGTCTGACGGACAAATAACGATGGATGGCAATATATACGCTTCTATGGATGCTTTTAAGGCCGCCATCGGGATTATTGTACCGGCTTATAATAACGAAGAAGACATTCCCGTTGCCAATACCACATCTCCCCAAAAAATTACATATGATGGACAGACATATACTAAAGTTTGCAATGAACAAGATTTATGCTCTTATCAAGATGAAGATGGTCACGCGCTTGTTTTAGCATCAAATGAGCCCAATCCGGTGGTCGATCCAAATTCTGCACTAATGGATGAACAAATAAAACCGGCACGTAAAAGTAAGTTGATTTACACCGTCGAAGAAGCTTCAAAACTTTCTAAACCGACAGGAAATACCTTTAGATTGCGCTATAAATAAAAAGAAGGAGCGTAAAGCTCCCTTTTTTATTGCAATGCGCCGACGGCTTTGCTGATTTTTTTGATGGAATTGAGCTCAATTTGACGCACACGTTCTTTTGAAATGTTGTATGTTTTGCTCAAATCATCAAGCGTTGCCGCGCGATCGGCAAGCCGCCGTTTGAATAATATATCTTTTTCGCGCGAGTTCAAAACATTCAAGGCTTCATAAAAAAGCTTTCGGCGATATTTCATCGTCTCACTGTGAGCGAAAGTTTCTTCCTGATTAGGCTTGTTGTCTGAAATAAAATCCATCCATTCTGCCCCGCTGTCGGATGAATCGTTTAAGACGGTATTGAGTGAGCCGTCGTGTGATTGCAGACGCATATTCATATCCGTTACATCCTGCACTGTCACATCAAGTGATTTTGCAATATGCTTCAACACGTCTTGCGACATTTCACGATCGTCACTTAAATTAAGCTTATTTTTAATTTTGCGTAAATTAAAAAAGAGTTTTTTTTGAGCGGCAGTTGTGCCGAGTTTCACAAGTGACCACGAGTTCAAAATATATTTTTGCACCGAAGCTTTAATCCACCATAGCGCATAAGTCGAGAACCTAAAACCTTTTTCGGGTTCAAATTTTTCAATAGCATATAAAAGTCCCACATTGCCCTCGGCAATCATTTCGGCAATAGGAAGCCCATAGCCTCTGTATTTTGAAACAACCTTAACCACAAGCCTTAAATGCGATGTAACAAGCTTGTAGGCAATGTTTTTATCATGCGTTTTTTGATATAAAACGGCAAGTCGATATTCTTCTTCCTGCTCTAAAATCGGAAATTTGCGTATATTTTGCAAATAGCGCGTCAGATTATATTCCGGCGAAAAGTCCAGTCCGATTAGTCCATGTAAATCGTCCATCATTCTTCTCCTTAAAATTTGAGAACGCCTGCGACAAATCATAAGGAAAAAATTTTTATCCACAATATACCAAAAAGTTCTAATAAAGTAAGAACTAATATAAGCTGTTATGTAGTTTTTGATATAAGTCTTTCAAATCTTGAGGAAAAGGGCTTTCAAAAAAAAGTTTTTCTTTTGTTTTCGGGTGTATAAATCCGAGAGTCGCAGCGTGCAAAGCCTGCCTTTGAAAATGGTTGACATAGCTTTTTAATTCAGCCGGCATTTTAAGGCTTGTTTTAGAAGGGGCAACATAAACCTTGTCACCGATTAAGTGATGACCTTTTGATGATAGATGCACCCTGATTTGATGTGTCCGTCCTGTTTCAAGCCTGCACTTTACAAGCGCCGCAAAAGTGCCGAAAGCCTCTTGAACGTCATAATGCGTCACAGCTTCTTTGCCGCCGGTTGCCAAGAGTGCCATTTTTTTTCGGTCGTATCTTGAGCGTCCGATATTGCCTTCAATCATTCCTTTCAAAGGCGAAGGAATACCATATACAAACGCAAAATATGTGCGTTCAATGCTATGTTTTTCAAATTGCTGAGAAAGCCCGATGTGTGCCATATCATTTTTTGCAACAACCAAAAGACCGCTTGTTTCTTTATCTATGCGGTGCACGATACCGGGGCGCTTAACTCCTCCGATGCCTGATAAACTTGAGCCGCAATGATATAAAAGCGCATTGACAAGCGTGCCGTCATAAACACCTGCTCCGGGGTGCACAACCATACCGGCCGGTTTGTTGATAACGAGCAAATCTTCATCTTCATAAACAACATCAAGCGGGATATTTTGAGGCTCAGGCTCAGCTTGCACCGGCTCGGGCACTTCAATTTCAAATTCATCACCTTTTTTGACTTTATAGGCACAATCGCTGATTTCTTCACCATCTTGAGAGATATATCCGTTTTTAATCAGCCGTTGAATTTCTGCCCTTGAAAAATCCGTTTTTTGAGCCAAAAACTTATCGAGCCGCTCATTTTTTGCCTGATTTTCATCGACGCTTAAAAAAATGTTGTTTTCTTTTTCCATTATTCGTAAAATTAAATATATTTTTAAGAGTTTATATTAAAATATAGTAAGATAGAAAAAAAGCAAGCTTGTTTTTTAGTCAAAGGAGTATTTTGTATGGCGCCGTCAGAAGATATCAATAAAAGCATTATGGAACAGCTTGAAAACATTGATGATGATCCGAAGATTTCATCTCCTGCAGATGAAGAAACGGACGAGGAATTCGAAAAACTTTTAAACAGTTTTATTGCATCCGAAACAAGTGAGGCGACTTCATCTGATTCACCTGAGAAACCGCAAAAACTTTCGGATATGGTCGTCAAAGAAAAGCCTAAGGTACAATATGGCAACGATGAAGCAGAGCTTGCGCAGGCATATCAAAACTTTATTGACGCGATAACAGCTATTTCGGATCAGCGTGAGCTCCCGATGCCGTCACTTGACTTTGTGCCCGAAAGCCTTAATCCGAACTACAAACCGAGTTTGGGGCGAAAAATTGTTTCAGATATGCTTGTTTGTTGGGATTTAATGTTTGCTGCATTTCCCGAAAAACTTTCAGCGCTCAATCCGAATTCGACGGATGAGCAGTTTTTGAACTTTGCCGAGGGTCTTTCAGATCAAAACTTGCAACTGGCAATTATCTCTTATGTCGAAATTTTGATTGATATTGAAAATTGCGAAATTTCGTATGAAGAACGTCGCTTAAAAGCGCAACGTCGCCGCATAGAAAGAGCCCTATATGAAGAATATCAAGCAAGAAGAGAGCGTAAAGAACGTTTTATTGAAGCGCTAAAATCGCGTCATTTTCCGATAGATGCCGAACGCCTGATTAACAACTATTTTAAAACAGCATCTAAAGATGCCCCCGCGGCCTATGAGGTTTTAACCACGAATCCGGCAATGTATGCACCGATTGAAAATGACAAAATTAAGCCTCGCATGTTCGGTCTTTTGAAGGTCACACCGCAAGACGGCATTCGCGAAAATCATAGAATAGGCGCTTATCTTAAGAAATTACGTGCATAAAAAATGGTGATAAAAAACCATGGACAAAATAAAAAAAATATGTTAAACTAAAACAGTTTTTCAAAAAATCTTGGAGAAACAATATGGCAGAAGATCTAGAAAATAAGCAAACCGAAGCGCAACCCGTTGAGCAAACAGGTGTTGAGCAAAAGCAAGATGCCGTTGAAGCGCGTGCAACAGAGTTGTATGCTTTGCTTTCAAGGTCTGATTTAACAGTCGAAGAAAAGGAAAAAGTTTCAACGCTTGTTAAAGAAGCGCCTGAAATATTGCTTCAAAAAGAGTTTACGGAAAAATTGAATATGCCGAATTTGATGAAGGAACATCAGTCGGGCAAGGATATCGCAGAGCTTCTTGATCGTAGCAAACAAGCAAATCTCGATGTCAAACAAGTGCTTGATAACTTAAAAGAGATTGAAATAAAAGGAAAAACAGGTGCGGTATATTTGCTCAATAATGCATATTTGCCAAATGGCGAACTCGTCGGCACACAACTTGTGAAAAATATTCACTTTATGGCAACGGCAAAAAAAGATAAAGCACACACGTTTTATGAAGATGCGGCGCAAAATGAGGCAGTAAGAACGACAATGGATGCCCATCTTGCAGAAACGGTTTCTTTTTATAAAGAGCTGTATGAAAAACCGGATGGATATGGCGCAGATAAGAAAAGCCTTAATGCCGCAAACCAAAAAGTCGGCGAATTGATGAAAAAATGCGAAAAAAATCCGGATACAAAAATTGAAGATTTGCAGTCTCGTGAGTTTATGCGTGAACCCGATCCGAAAATGACCGAGAAAAAACGTAGGGTAATGACTGTTGCGCAACTCAAAGAATTGGGTCATGAATTGGATTATCAAGGCGCATTGACGGTTGCTCAAAAAGAGATGCTCAACAAAATAGAAGAAGATGAAAAGACAAAAGAAGCTACCATACAAAACAGAGACGGCAACAAACACGGCAAACCCGAACACAAAGAAGGCGAGGCTTTCAAAGATGGCGATGTTGTCAAGTATATGTATGAAAAGTGGTTCTTAGCGGGTATGAGCTGGCTGTTTGATAAAGCAGAAGAAGGCCTTGAAATGATGATTGATAAGCTGATTGACCATCATCGTGAGGCAATGCTGAGGAGTGAAGAACAAGCCGCACAAGCCAAAGATGAAAGGCAAAAAGAGTTGCTGAACAAAGTGGCTTTCTTTGACAGGTCGGTGCTTGAACGTCAAAAAGCTTCTAAAAACGAAACAGCGGCTTTCTTAAATCGATGGAAAAATATTTCTGCCGAGTTGAAAGATTATTTTATCAATCCGACGCCGGAAAAAGAATCTGCCCTCAAATCAAAATTTCCGGATCCTGAGTTTGTGGATAATTTGAAAGCGGACTACGACAAAGATCCAAAAAAAGTTGAAGAATTTTTAGAAAAATTTCCTCAAAAGATTAAAGAAGTTGTCGGCTTAAGAGAGAGCATGAAGCAAATTGCCATGGAGCAAGTGTCCGTTGAAATGGTAGACGAGGTGATGCGCTCAACCTCTGCTTGGCGCGATGGCTCAAAAGCGCTGAAAAAAGATGAAGCCTTAATGGCAGATTATGATGCGCGCGTGAAAGAGCGCCAATCTCAAATTTTTGAGGCCGCGGCCGTCATCGCCGATGATTCCCGCTTGCAAGCCGAAATCGCATGGAATGATCTTTCAACGCCAGAGCAAAAAGAACAATTTATTGAAAAAAATGTTCTCGGTGTTTATGATAAACTGATTTCAATGGCAAAAACAGATGCGCAAAAAGAGGGCTTAAAAGAAGAGAAAGAGCATTTTAAGGATCTTTATGACGGCAGAACCGAAGAAGGTAGAAAATTGTCGCCTGAGGCGCGTCAAGAGATGGTGCTTGAACGCATTTCGGCGCTCAAAGTGCAAGAATTTGTGGCAGATCAGCTCAGCGCAACCATGCACGCACGTCAAATTCAGAATGCTGAGCGCGATGCGGGGCACTATGAATTGATGGGTGTGTCGCCTAAAAAAGAAAAAATAAGAAACGAAAAAGGCAAATTGGTAGATGGCAAGAACACGCAAGATTTGATGCTTGAGGCAAAAGCGCAAAGAGAAGCCATCATCAGAGACGGCATCAAAGCCAAAAAGATTTTTGAAGAAGATAACTTTAAGGAAAAGGTTGAGGCTAAAAAATCGCTTTTGGAGGAAGCGACCGAATCCAATAAACCGATTATTTTTGAAGCCATGAGAGGTGAAATTGATAATAAGCTCGCCAGAATAGAGAGCCTTCGTTCGCACCCTGAAGAGCGCAAAGCTTTGCTCAATGAATATAAAAAGCGTATTGCGGAAAAAGCGGAAAAAGCAGCCGCCGACAAAGTCAAAGATACTTATGCGCCGGCCTTTCATGGTGGAAGGTATTAATTGCTGTCATGCTTACAAAGCTTATAAAATTTATCAAATTTATTCTTGTCGGGCTGATTTGGTCTGTGTTTTGGCTGACCTTCATGCAAAAAATGATGATTTTGATTTGGAACTTTAACTTTTTTTCCGAAAAACAGTGGCGAATGGTCTCATCGTTTTGGAATGCAAACGGCACCATCAAAGGCTTGTCCGACTATATGCTTTTTGTGACGCTTTTGCTGATTGTCGTCGTGTGGTTTTCAGGGTTCAAATATTTTTACAAAGTGTCTTATATTCGCCTTTTGCTTAAACCGTTTGAATATTTTTCCAAAAAGCAGATTGAAAAATACAGCAAAGAGGGCAAACATGTTGTGATTAAAAATTTGATTGTCGGCGAAAAAATCACGTTGGATGAGCTGATTGAAGAAAAAATCAAAGCGGAAGACAAGGAAAAACCTGTCAAAGAATCGGAGGCATTGCGACAAAATATTTCGCAAAAAATAATTGAGCGTAAAGGACAATAAAAGATTGTTAATATATAAAAAATATAATATCCTCGGAAAAAATAGGAGAAAGCGTTGAAACCCTTACTCGTTTTAGCAAGGATAACATTTGTCGGATGTCTTTGGAGTATTCTCTTCATTGAAGGCATACGTGTGATTATGCTTGAAAACTGGCGCTTTGATATTTTTTGGCCGCCGCACTGGGCTTATGCGTGGAGCTTATGGCAAGCCGGTTGGGTGATAGACACGCCGAAAGAATGGGCGTTTATTCTTATTTTGCTCGCTTTTATTCCTTTGTGGCTTACAGGGTGGATTGCTTTGAGCTTAATTCCGTGGGAAGGGATTGTTTTTAAGATTGTGTCTTGGCCTTTAAGGTTTATTAAAGGTTCGGTTGAGCCGTTAGCACAGGTTGTCGGCGGCAATACACCTGTTGTCACAAAGAAAAAATCCTATAAAGAAATTCGTCCGGCGGGCAAACGAGTGCCTATTTATGATTATAACGCACCTGCGCCTGTTGTCCCTTCACCTGTATTGACGCCTTCAACGCCAACTTCCGTTTCAATATCAACATCTTCAGCTTATAAATCAAATCCTGTCAAAGATAGGGCTGTTTCGGCACGCGAAACCTTGAATCATGCCATTTTTGATTTAGACGATGAGGATGATGATTTTGATTTGGATATTGATTCGTTTGATAAAACAGATATTTTCAAAATCGATTCAAATAAAAAGAAACAAGAAAACAAATTTGATGATGATTATGAAGCGCCTCGCCGCTCATCAGTCAAATCAGATCGCCGTTCTTCAAAGTTTGATTTAGAAGATGAAGAAGACGATGATGATATTGAAACATATGCGCCTGTCCTTCCTAAGCGAAAAACTTCGTCTCGTTCTCGTTTTGAGGAAGAGAATTTCTCGCGCAAAGACGCTCATTCGCGATCACAAATGCGTGAAAAGTCTCAAAAACCGGAAAGATCAGCAAAATCCGGCGGTGCAATAGGTGACATTTTAGAAGAAAAAGGATATGATGTTTTTCGCAATATCCAGTTAAAACGTGCAATGGTTGATTACATAGCGGTTTCTTCGGACAAGCTTTTGCTTATGCTTGTTGACAAAGAATCCGGAGATTGGCTTGCTGATGAAGAACGCTTTAATGATGAAGAGCCTCTTTGGTTTTCTGAAAGTTCACACAGAATATCACCCGTACGTAAAATAGATCTTGTGCGAGAGCGTGTCGAAAAAGAGCTTAAATATTTTGATTTAGATTTAGAAGTCAAACCATATGTTATTATTATTGCAGGCAACATCATTAATGCAGAAGATATGATTGATATATGGTCTGATATGGAAGTTTCTGTCGTGCGCTTTGCAAAAGGCTCACCAACGGATTTGTTGCCGCTTTCAAAAGCAATAGATCGTGCAGACGATACACTCTCGGAGAGTCAATTGGCGGAATTTAAGAAATTAATTAAGAAATTAGCATAGAGGAAGGGTCGATGAAACAAAGAGGTGTCGAGTGGGAAGAATATGATAAAGCCGTCCGATGGATGGCAATGACCATGATTATTACAATCACGGTTACAGCGTTTTTAACAGTATTTTCACTTCCTTTTTCTTTTTTATTGGAACATGGTATCTCGCGCGAAAATATGCAAAGCGTGAAGCTTTTTGTGCGTGAAGTTTTCAACCGACCATCATTTTTATTTAATCAATATTCAAATTGGGCACGCAAATTATCGGCTGCGCATGAATTTTCAATCAGCAGATGGGTGCCGATTTTGCCGCTTATTTCGCTTCCTTTCGGGCTGATTATCGGCGGTGTTTCCTGCCCGTATCGCTTTCAGTCAAACGTGCATGGCTCGGCTCGTATTGCAACGGCACGAGACATCGAAAAGATGGAGCTTTTAGGCTATGACGGTTTTTGCCAAGTGGTCGGAAAGTTCAAAGGCAGGCTTTTGCTCTTAAAAGAAACACTATCCACACTTTGCTGTGCGCCTCCGGGAACAGGTAAAACAGCCGGCGTCGTGATTCCGACGATTTTTAACTCGCCGAAACTGAGCCTTATTATCAACGACCCGAAGCCGGAACTATGTTATAACACATCAGGCGCACGTGCCAAGGTCGGGCCCGTGTTTCTCATCAACTGGGGTGCGGAAGACAAGCCTTCGGAAGGTATTTATTATCCTTCGTGGAATCCGTTGTCGCCGAATGCTTTGCCTGAGATGGGGCCTGATCGCGATATGTATGTCGATTCGATTTGCAACATTTTGGTTGAAGATCCGAAAGGCGGCGCGGATCCTCACTGGTCGCAAACGGGTCGTGCGGCTCTAAACGGCTTTATCCACTTTATTGCTTCAAAATGCGAGCGAGCTCGTGCGAATGACTATTTTATAGGGCGTGTATATGAAGGCAAATTGGATGAAGAAGACAAGCGCGTTTTGGAAAGCTACTATCAAGATATGCGAGATCCGATGGTTCCGCAGGCAATTGCGAATTTGAAAAGCAACAGTGTGACGATAGATAACTATTTGCCGATCGGCACATGGAATTTGTTGCCGCCGCGTTGGATGGGACGTGAAGCATCTATTGCCATGATTTTGGAATGGCTGACCGAAGCACAAATTAAACAGGCACAAGATATCAAACGCCGTTTGGCAGAAGGCGACCAAATGGCTGCAATGGCTGATCCGATGCACGATTTGCTTGATGAAGCGGTTGAAGAGGCAAGAAAATACGGCTATTCTCAGCGTTGCTACACCGAACTCAGCTCATTATCCGCAATGCCGGATAAAGAGCGCGGTTCCGTGATTTCGACTGCTTTTGCCGGTATTAACATTTTCAAAAACTCGGCTGTTGTTGCAAGAACAAGTTTTTCGGATTTGCACTTCAAAGATTTGCGTGGAATGAAAGATCCGGTGACAGGTGTTTTCAAGCCGATTTCAGTGTATCTGTCCATCAACCAAACAGATGCAAGAGCTTTGGGCATGATAAGCTCTGTGTTTATCGAACTGATGAGCTCATATCTCATTTCAAACAAACCCAATGATGTCAACAAAACAGATGGTAAGATGGGGCCTTTCGGTTGCTTGTTCGTTTTGGACGAATTTCCGCAAATGCCGAAACTAAAAGCTGTGATTGACGGACCGGCAGTCGGTCGTGGTCAAAAGGTGTCATATCTTTTGATCGGACAAGACTTAGGTCAAATCTCCGGCAAATACGGCAAAGACGATTTGGAAACGGTGATTTCCACAACGGCGTGCAAAGTTATTTTGTCGCAAAACAACGAGGTGACGGCACAGCGCTTTTCAAAGATGATAGGCAACAAAACGGTTCAAACAACATCTTTTTCGCGCAATGAAGGTCAAATGGGCAAGAACTATAACCCGTTTGCTAAAAATGTCACATATAACTTGCAAGGCATTTCGGTGATTTCAACAACCGAACTTTTAAGTCTTCCGATGTTAAAACAGGTTGTTTTGATGCAAAGCTATATTGACAGACCGATTATGGCAGATTCGCCACGATGGTATCTTGACCCGAAAATGAAAAAACTGGCAGCTTTGAAACCTTGTCCGAATGTGCCGGATTGGATTGTTGCCCAGCGTGAAGATATCAATGATGATATGCTCTCAAAACTCGGCATAGACTATGATCCGAATGCACCGGAAGATAATTTTGAGGAAGATGAGCCTGCAGTTGTTAGGAAATAAATATGGCGGAATCGGTCAAAACCATACAAGTGACAGACACTCTTAAAAATTCATACGTATACATATCGAAAAACGAGCGTATATTGAGGCCTTTTTGGCTTATAAATTTCCTTTTTTGCGGTGCGTATAATTTTTTACCCGGCGGATTTTCTAATCCTTTCAGCCTGATTTGGTCGTTAGGATACTATATTTTTTGGTGCATCTTTTTTAGAGTATATTACCAAAAAAAACCTTATTTTTGCGCCACTAAAATTTGTGCAAGTGCCGTTCCGTCTTCGAAAATGATTTTCATCACATTCGGGTTGCTTTTTGTGTTGCTGATTTTACCGTTTGTTCCTTTGTTGCTTGGCTTTCACAATAAATATCTGCTTGTTTTTGAGCGATATATGGCCATGCTTCAAATGCCCGAAACAAGCGTGTTGAATGTGTTGATTTTTTCAATCATTTTTCTTATGATTTCGCCGTTTGCATTTTGCAGACCTTATCTGGCATGGATTTCGGCTCTGCAAGGATATTCGGGATCCATACGCAAAGTCTTCAAAAAAACGGCGGGCAATAACGTCAAATTTTTAAGCCTTATCTTTTTGCTTAATCTGCCGTGCTTTTTGGCTTATGGCGCAGATGTCCTACTTCGTTGTCATGGCTGGTTTTCGGTAGGCTTTTATTCCATTTACCTGATTTATTTTAATATTGTTTTTGCCAAAGTATATGATTTCTTTTATGATGTGAAATAAGATGTTTCACGTGAAACATCTTATAAATTTATAAGAAAAATCATATATTTATTTGTTTCTTTTTGCTTTACAAATTTGAAAATATCTGACATAATAAAAATGTAACCAAAATGGTTGCGGTGTCTACAAAACACCTTAAGAACGAAACTCCACCGAAAGGGGGAGTGGGCGAATAAGATTTTCAAATAAGCCTGACTGCGTTCTTACAGTTTTGTAGCTCCTCCATTTTGAGATTTTCAAAATGGTTTTTTTGTTTGATGACAGTAATACAATCCGTCATGCCTGTAGAGCATAAGCGAGGATCAGGCATCCGAAGAATCTTTTGGACCCCTTATCTTCGCACCTTCGGTGCTCGAGGGGTGACGGCAATGATGGACCCCTTATCTTCAGCGCTTCGTGCCTTGAGAAAGGGGGACAGCAAAAGAAAAAGGAGAATAAACATGTATAAAAAATTGATATTCACATTAATGATAACAACAACCTTAAGCCCGATGGCAATGGCGGCGGCAACTTCCGGCACATGCGGGAAGACATACTCCGCTTGCCATTGGAGTTTAACAAATGGTGTCCTCACCATTTCCGGCAACGGGGCAATGCAGAATTATGACTATAACACTTTTCCATGGTATTCTGAAAAATCATCCATCACATCGGTTGTTGTTCAAAAGGGTGTGACAAGCATCGGAGATTATGCATTTTATAGGATGGATGGTGTGACATCTATAACGATTCCTGATAGTGTCAAAAGCATCGGAAGAGTGGCATTTTGTCAAATACCCGGTGTGACATCTATAACGATTCCTAATAGTGTGACAAGCATCGGAGATTCTGCATTTTATGAGATGACCGGTGTGAAAGGAACATTAACGATTCCTGATAGTGTGACAAGCATCGGACATGCTGCATTTCGTGGTATGACCGGTGTGACATCTTTAACGATTCCCAATAGTGTGACAAGCTTTGAAGGGCAAGCATTTATGAATATGACCGGTGTGACAGGCGAATTAAAGATTCCGTATGGTGTAACTAGCATCGGAGTTAATACATTTGCTAATATGACCGGTGTGACATCTTTGACGATTCCTGATAGTGTGAAAAGCATCGGAGAGTTGGCATTTTATAATATGACTGGTGTGACATCTTTGACCATTCCGGATGGAGCAAGTATCGGAGAAAATGCATTTGTGGGTGTCGAACCGTCGACTTTAACGATAAGTGCCTCTCAGCTTGAGGCTTATTTGGGAACAGGCGCCGGCGGTTTGAAGGTTGGAGATGATGGTAAAATCAACATCATTTGCACATCAGGTGACTGCGAAACATATTTGAAAGAAAAATATAAAGACGATTCAACTATGCTTGCCGCTTTAGGCCTTATTGATCCGAATACGGTGCAAGGCGGCGATGATGGTGATCTTTCAGGTACAGGAGAGAATCAAGGCGGCGATGTTTCAGGCGGTGACGGTGAAACTGTCAGCGGTGGCAGTGAAGGTAGCGGTGAAGGTAGCAATGAAGGCGTGGGTGGCTCGGACGTCAGCGGCAATTCAGATGTTGTTACCCAATCAGCCACAACAAGAAATATCAAGCGCATCTACACCGTTGAAGAAGCGGCGGCGGTTTCCAAACCGACAGGAAATACGTTTAGGCTGAGGTATAAATAAGGCATTGCTATGCAATCGGTTTATGGACTCTCGGACTGCCACATCCGGTGGGGTGTGGCGCCAAGAGTGACAGGTCTTTGCCTTTAAGCTGAGATACAAGTAAAAACAACTAAACCGCAAAAATGTTTTCTACCTTTTGAATGCTGTTTGGCGCAACAATGATAATCAGCACATCGTCAAGTTCAAGAGCCATATCAGGCGTTGGAAAGAGGAGCTTCTTATCTCGCTCAATGCCGATAATTTTGCATTTGTCCGGCAAAATCAGGCGTTCTAATTTTTTGCCTTCAAGAACGGAATCGTTTTTGAGCTTTAATTCCCACACTTCAGCAAACCCGCGCCCTAAAGAATACGCGTTCAGAAGTTTAACATGGCGTATATCTTGCAAGATTTTAGAAATAGTGATGGTTGAGCGGTCAATAATGATGTTGCCTGAAATATGGTTTGTGAGGTTGTCGTAAACACGTGAGTTCACAAGCGAC
>JAFVFH010000048.1 GCA_017475525.1 Alphaproteobacteria bacterium
CATGCGTTTCCCTTTAGTGTCATCCCTCGAGGTGCGCTGCGCGTCACCTCGTCCAGGGATCTCAAAGCCGGCGTCGCGCTTACAGCACACATACGCCGCTTCTTAAATAAAAAATTTTCCGTTTGTCATCAGCTAAAGCCTTCGAAAATCCGCTCACAATCTTGTTAAATAAATTTTAACACAATATGTTGTAAACTCACAGAAAACAAAACAAATAAAAACCGTTCAAAAAGCCTTAGCGTGCTGATTTTACGTTGTTTTTATAAATTTCGGAGTTGTGTTAAAAATATGCAAAAAAATAATGTAAAAAGTTTTATTTGCAGTTTTATATTTTCCATTTTGGCGGTTTTTGCCGTCCAAAAGGTCTTTTTGCACACGCCCGAAATCAAAAATGAGCCGAAAGCAACCTTAAAGCCGCAAAAAATTTCACTTTTTTCTGAAAATAAGATAATCGAGCCGAAAGCGGCCTCTCAAACGGTTGATGTTTCGCAAATCAGTGACTTAACGGCGCCGGAACAAACAAAGCCGGAAACGAACGTTGCACAAAACACATTTGAGCAAAAACCTTTTGACAATATAATATATAGTGAGCAAAAAGAACTTCCTGCAGTTCAGACCGATTTAGCTTTTGCAAGCGAAATCAAACTTGATGCCGATGAGCTCACCGAAATCAAAGAAAACAAAGAACATCTTGAAAGCGGCATTGTTTACGCCGACATCAGCGATACTTTCGAAAAAAATCAAGGAACAACACAAAACGATGAAGAAGAAATACCTTTGTTTGAAAACCTTCAAACCCTTCATCAACATATCAACGTGGGTAACACCTCGCATGCCGCACAAATCGCGATGGTTGAACCATCGGCACTGATTAACACGATTGACGAGCCTGATATTTTAGAAGAAGAAAAAGATTTAGCACAAGCTGACATCAAAAAAAATGAGCTGAATGACATGTTTTCCGTTTCCCAAAACGAACCTCAAATTGATGAAAGTGCGTGGGAAGTTGCAGCTGTTGCCGAAAAACAGCAAAATGAGCCCGTAGATGAGCAAACACCCAATCAGGAAGACAATCCGTGGGTGATGGCAAAAGGCAACAAATATGCAAAAAATCAGGCTGTTGTTGAAGCATTTTCGTCTTTACCGACCGAAACCCAAACGCCGGAAGCCGAAAAAACCGCTGAAGAGCCGGCAGTGCCCGAAATCGTTGAAGAATCGGTTGCTCCGGAAACAGCTGAAGAGCCGATTATTCCGGAAATAAAAGAAGAAAAAATCGAGCAAACTTTCAAGGAACCTCTTTTAAGAGAAAAACAAACCGATACGAAGCTTGCCTATCAGATGATTCAAAACATTTTAATTCCGATACCGGATGATATTTTAAATGATGCGGATTTAACACCTGATTTAACAGCTTCTCCCGAAGGTGGGGAAAAAGATCCGCAAGAAACAAAAATCTCAAAATCAAAAACACCTGATTTGAATGAAGATGAAAAAAAGAGCGGACTTTTGAAGAGCATTTCTTCTTGGTTTGGAAAGAACAAAGAACAAACGATTTCAAGCACATCTTCGGGCAAACAGGGCAAAAAAGATCAAAAGGGTCTGATGGGAACTGTTAAGGATAAAGTTTTTTCCGCCCTTGGAAATATTGAAGACTACCAAAAAACAGGACAAGCCAACATTATGCCCGCAGAGCTTCGCTTATCGTTCCAGCCGAACCGAGCCGAAATTTCGGGACAAACCTTGAGATGGATATATGCTTTTGCCGACAATGCGCGCGACAACAATGATATTTATGTTGAGGTCCGCATTGATGGCACAAGCTCATATATGCTCCAACAAAAGAGGCTCAACTTGCTTAGTAGCATTTTTGCTTCACGTGGTCTGGATTATCGCAAAATAAACACGATATTCACCTCGCGTGAACCAAATTCGTTTATTATTAGGAACATTCGTTTTAACAATGAAGAAAAAGGAGAAACAAACGAATAACATAATCAAACACGTCCATGCTGATAAGTTCACCAAACCGCTTGATTATTTTATTTAGAGTTTGTAAGATTGAAAAATATGAAAAATTATGCTTTGAAGGATTATAAGATGACCAAAAAAACACTATTACTTGCTTGTTTATCAACACTTGTCAGCTTATCCGGTTGCGTGATGCATAAATCAAGCCAATCGCAAAATAACGCCGTTTATACAAGCGCGCAAGAAGTCGCGTGCCCACAAGGCGTTTGTGAAACAGATCCTTTTATTAATTACACCAACACTCGTGCCAATTTCAGACAATACGGGGAGCTTTCGCCGCGTGATCAAATTGTTTCTCAATCGGGTGCCGGCAACAATGTTTCTGCGTCTATTCCGCCGTCTATTGAAAATGAAGTCATCAACTATCAAGAACAGGTTGAACAGGCCTCTTCCGCAAATGCACCGGAAGCCGTAGAAGAAATTGTTGTTCAAGAAGGCAAGAATGAGCCTGAAGCGGTTGCAAAACAAGAAGAAAAAGTTGCACTTAAAGACAAAGACAACGGCAAAGAAAAAGATAAAGCACCTCAAAATTCTGAAACCGCAACAGAGGATCAAGTCGCCCAAAGCGAACCGGAAGCTGCAGAAGAACAGGTTACTGAAGAGAACACCGATGAAGAAGATCCTGTCAAAGATTGGTATGCCGAAGAAGGTCAAAACCTCAAAGCCTTGCTCACAAAATGGAGTGATGAGTCGGGCTGGCGCTTGGTGTGGAACTCAAACAGAAACTATGTCTTAAATGCCGGCGCAATGTTCAGAGGCCGTTTTGCAGATGTCAGCTCTGCCTTAATCAGAGCTTTTGCAAGAGCTCGCCCTGCTCCTGTCGCCACATTCTATAAAGGCAACCGCGTATTAGTCGTTGAAACAATGGAGGATGAAAATGCGTATGACTAAAATTAACATCAGTTTAGGTTTAGCCCTTTTGGCATCTGTCGCAGCCTGTTCGCTTGCAACGGATATGGATGCCACATTAGAGCGCGAGGTAGAAAACGCTGCCGAGTATCGTCACGAAGCACAAGCTCCGACGGAGGTTGCAAACAACGATGTCATCCGTGTCAACAATGATATATGGCTTGGTGACACGAGTGAAGTCGAGTATGAAGGCTCTCCTATTCCGTCTTATTTGGAAACGCCGGATGGCATTACGCTCATCTCCAATCGCCCGATTACACTTTATGAAATCGGTTCAATGATTAATAAAATCACATCTATTTCCGTGCGTTACGAACAAGAGCTTGACGGTTCCGTTCAACAGCTTGCCGACGGCAACAAACCTTCGTTGCAAGATATCGGTGCACAGTGGACCGATTCATCAAAGATGCTTCTTTCATACAAAGGTCCTTTGAGCGGTCTTTTGGATGAAGTGAGCAACCGTTTCGGTATTTGGTGGAAATATGATAAGAAACAAATTTATTTCTATAAGTACATCACCAAATCCTTCACACTTTATACTTTGCCGACAAAACCGTCTTTATCTGTTGATGTCGGCGGCGAATCAACCGACGGCAGTGCCGGATCTTCATCTGTTTCTCTTTCAAACTCTGTGTCGATTGACCTTTGGGAAACGGTTGAAACGGCTATTCGTTCGATGATTTCGCAAGGTGCGCAGTTAACAACAGATAAGTCAAGCGGTGTCATCACCTTAACCGGCACACCGACCGACATTAAAAAGGTGGCAAAATATGTCAATGAGCAAAACATTCGCTTGTCGCGTCAAGTTGCCATCAGTGTTAAAGTGTTGCAAGTCAGTGTTTCGGATTCCGACAGATACGGCTTAAACTTAGGTGCAATATTTTCCGGCAACAGCCACATTACAAGCTTAGGCATCACGGGTGCTTCAGGTCAAGCTGATGTTGCAAGCGGTTTGTCTATGGCAATTGTTTCCGGTAAGTGGACCATCAGCAGTGCCATCCAAGCCCTTTCCGAACAAGGCACAACAGCTTTGATCACATCAGGCACGGTCACAACGCTCAACAACAAGCCTGCGCCTATCCAAGTGGTCAGAACACAAAACTACATTTCCGAAATCACGAAAACAAACTCCGGTTCGGATGGCAGTTACTATGACTTGTCAACCGATACGGAAGAAATCGAAACAGGTTTCACTTTAGACGTTTTGCCTCGTATTTTGGAACACGGACGCTTAATGCTGATGTTCAACTTAACGTTGTCTGATTTGATTGAACTCCAAAAGGTGAACTTAACAAACGATCCGGAAGGCGGCGAGTTCATTCAAAACCCTGTGATTGAAACCCGCGGCTTCACACAAGAAGTTGCCATGAAATCAGGCGAAACGCTTGTCTTAACCGGCTATGAGCGCGTTGAAGACACAGCTCAAAAATCAGGCATCGGGTCTGCTGAAAACTCTATGCTTGGTGGCGCCGTGACAGCAGAAAAAACACGTAGTATTTTAGTGATTATGTTAACCCCTGTTGTTTTAGATTCCCCGCTTGTTCCCGAATCGAGAATGAAATATTAGTAAAGGAATAAAACAGTGTTAGAAGACGCTAATTTAGATGAAAACCAAAACGGTGAAGGCCTCGAGGAAAGAACTTGGGGCACAAGCTTCACGCTTGGCGGAACAACATATGCCACATCTTTGTTCTGGCAACCGCTGCGCAACAGCGATGATCCATACACCGAAATTAGCGAAGCGGCCGAAAACGTCTTGGAAGGCGCAGACCTTTTTGCCTTAAAAAAAGGTAAATCCCCGCAATTTGGTTTGTGTATTTCGTCACAAGGCTATCAAAAAGGTATGCCTGTTGCAGCCACCCCGCTCATCACAGCACTTTCTGACGCAACATCTTTCCTTGCTGTTTTCAAAGTAGACAGAGGCTGGTGGTATGTCTGCGTCAGAAACGATGTCATCTTGTCTGATGGTGATATGCTCTTTTTCAACGAGCAAGAAGCCAAAGACCAATTTTCATCGATGCTTGTCGTTCCTGACTGGGGCTACAAAATTGCGCCGGCAGAATGGAACATTGAAGACACGCGAGAGGTCGAGCTTGCATCGCTTTTGAAAAACGCCCCGAAAGAGACCTTAAAAAAGGTCCATGCTTTACGTGGCACAAAATTGCTGATTGTTGTTGCCGCGGCAATCATTGCCGTCGCTTGGCTTATTTCGACCATCATCTCCACATTTTTCAATTCAGCGCCACCGAAACCGATTGTTGCACCGATTGCCATTAAAAATGTTGAGCAGGCGCCGCCTCCGCCGGAACCGAAGCCTTGGGAATCGATTCCATCGCCCATACAAATCCTGTCCGGTTGCTATCAAGGTGTCCAAAACTTGGTCGGTATTTCGACCCCCGGATGGCACATCGGCGGCATCACATGCACAGCCGAAGGGCTCGTCACTTCATGGCGTATGGAAATCGGTCGACTTTCGTGGATAGACAAAGCTTTAACGAACTCAGGCGTTGTTCTTTCGAGCCAATCAATTTCCCCGAGTGGCACGGAGGTTGTTGCTTCAGCGCCGATGCCTCGTATTGAAACATTAAATTCACCGCCGAAAATGAACGGGGTAGACTTAGTCAACACGATAAACGACTTGTTCCAAGGCTTGCAAATGGGCATTTCTCTGTCCTCACAAACATGGACATCGCCACAAAACAATGTTTATAAGTCTGTCAGATTTTCTTTTTCCTCAAAACATAATCCGATGGTTTGGGCGGATATCTTAACGAAATTTTCAGGACTTACGATTAATGTCATAAAATATGATACAAACACTAACAGCTGGTATTACGAAGGAGCTATCTATGTATTATAAACTTTTAAATAAAACCATTCTCACAGGCGCTTTGGTTTCTTTAATTTGCGTTCATGTGAATCAAGTTTCGGCTCAAGAGCTTTTTGGCGCCGAAGACAATACCAATTTGGCTCTCCCGACGCCGAAAGAGGCTCCTGCCAAGATTGATGAAGATGTTATTCCTCTTGCCAAAGATGCCCTGATTGTTCCCGAACCGGTTGTTCAAAAAGCACCTGTTCCGAATAAAGTTCAGGCAACGGCACCTGCCAAGAGAGAATTACCGCCAAAGCCTCAAGCACCCAAACAAGACGCGGAGGATGATTTTGACATTTCATTTGACGCGCCGGAAAATATGCCTGCACCTATTATTAAAGAGCAAAAACCTGAGCAAAAACCTGAGCAAAAGCAAAAGGCAAATCCGGCTGTTCAAAACAATGTTCCGCCAAGGCCTCAAGCGACTGCTCCCTCACAAGCCAGACCAAGACCTCAGGCAAATGTACCAAACAGAGCAAACACGCCCAATCAGGCGTCCCCACAAAATCAGAGAAGGGCTCCAAACGCTTCTGTTGCTCAAAACAAACCGGCTCAACAGCCTCAAGCACATCAAGCGTCAGCTGACGGTGTTAAATTCGGTGATTCGATTTTAGCTCAAACGAATAATGACTTGTTCAATCAAATGTCAGATATTGAAAAGCAAACAACATTGCTTACATTAGAGTTAAAGCGCGAAAAAATCAAAAACGAAGTTGAAGCAGCCAAAGCGGTTCGTCAACGTGCCGAACAAGAGAAGCTTGCAGCCGAGCAGGCTAGGATTCGCGAAGAAGAAGAATGGAAGAAGCAACAGGAGATAAAAGTCATTAAAGCTCAAGAAGAATTAAAGCAAAAAGAAATCGAGCTGGAAAAATTAAAACAACGCAAAGCTTTAACGGCTTATATGAACTCTATGCTTGAACAAAAGCAATCATGGATTGAAGAGACCTCCAAACTCTACAATGAAATTTCGACTTTGAAAGAAACAAACGGCCAACTTCGCCAATCATATAAAGCTGATTTAGAAAAAGTTTCAAATGAATCCGAAAAAGTTTTGAAGAACGCCGAAAACGCAAAGAGCAACTACGACCGCACGGTTGCGAGCTTAACGGCTCAAAACACGCAGTTAAAGAAGCGTATTGAAGCCATGGAGCAAGCGGCCAAAGTCGGAAGTTCCAATCCGTTTAGCGCAAAAGAAGGCGATCCGAACGCCATTTCGACATCAGCCGATGCCTTGATTAAGCCGATTAACATTGCCAAAGAATACGCCATCATGGAAATCACCGGTAAGGGTGACGAATTGTTTGTCAAACTCATCAATAAAGAAGGTGATTCTTTCACTGCAAAAACGGGAACGGTTTTGCAAACGGGGCACATGGTCGAAGAAATTACGCCGACCTATGTTCAGTTTGATCGCAACGGCCTAAAAGATTTCTTATACACTTCAACGGCGGCGCTCACGGCAGAACCAGCTAATGTCATGACAAAAGATGTGCCTGCAGCACCGGCTCAACAAGGCCCCGTTCGCCCGCGCGCCAATTTGATCGGTGATGAACAATTGCCGTCTTTGAGTGATTCGATGTTTGTGAAATAAGAGGTTTTGATACAAACAAATGTCAGAAAAAACAAACGAAAAAGCCGCAACACCTTCCGCCAACTCATACTTGGCGGAATCTGTGGTTGAGCAAACAAAAAGCACAAACCTTTTAGAGCAGCTTTTTTCAAACGGCAATAAGCTGATTACGGCACATGGCGGCGAGTTAGACGTTACGGACGAAACCAGACGTATGCTTGCTTTGTTTTCTGACGGCACCTATTTTGTTTCACAGGACCACCGTTTTGACGGTTTGGTCTATAACTTTGAAAAAACCATCAAACGCCGCAAAATTTTGATTAATCCGGCCGAATACGTCAGCCAAAACGAAATCAACGCCATTTATGCTTATGCCGAGCGCGGTGTCGGTTTTGCAAAAGTCGAAGCCGATGAATTTGAGCGGATGCAAGTCCAGATTGACTTCATCAACATTGTGGCACGTGCCGCCTCTCAAAAAGTGTCCGATGTCCACATCATTGTCGCAGATGCAACAACGGTTCTGTTTCGTGTCAATGGCATGATGGTTCGTCAGATGGAATATAATAAAGAATGGGGCGAAGCATTTGTGCGTGCAGCTTTTGCATCTGCCGATATTTCCGATGCGAACTATGCACAAAACGAGTTCCAAGGGGCGCAAAAATTGGGTGAAACGCCTTTGCGCGGATCAGAGGGCAAATTGATGTTACCGCACAACGTGCTTGCTATCCGTCTTCAGTTCAATCCGATTGCATTCGGCACACAATATTTAGTCATGCGCCTTTTGTATGCGGACGATAATCCGAACGGCAGTTCCGACTTACGCGCCTTAGGCTTCGGTGATCGTGAAGAAAATTTGTTTTATCGCTTGCGTGCGGTTCCTGTCGGTTTGAACATCATTGCGGGCCCGACCGGTTCCGGTAAATCAACAACATTGCAACGCAACATGATAAAATTGTTGCAAGAAAAGAATTACGAAATCAACCTCATCACGGTGGAAGATCCGCCGGAGTATCCGATTCCCGGTGCGCGCCAAATGCCGGTGACAAACGCAAACACTGAAGAAGAAAAAGAAGCAGAGTTTACAAAAGCTTTGAACGCCGCACTCCGTTCCGACCCTGATGTTTTGATGGTCGGTGAAATTCGTTCCATGTCTGCGGCAGAGCTGACCTTCAAGGGTGCTCTGTCAGGTCACGGTGTTTGGTCAACCCTGCACGCAAACTCTGCACCTGCCATTGTCACACGTCTGCGCGATATGGGTATACAGCCATATTTGCTTGGCGATCCGGAGTTGATTAAGGGGCTGATATCCCAACGTTTGTTCAGAAAACTTTGCCCCCATTGTCGCAAATCCGTCAAAGAGCGTAAGGGCGAATTGTCATACGATCGTCTCAAAACAGCATTAGGCGACTATGGTATTGAAAATACATTTATCCGTGGCGAAGGTTGCAAATATTGTGGCAACAAAGGTTTCAGCGGGCGTCTTTGCGTGCCTGAAATCATTTTGCCGGATGCCATGTTCTTGCAACTGATGATAAACGGAGACACCAAGCGTGCGATTGACTATTGGATCAGCGAACTCGACGGTCGCACCTTGCGTGACGCAGCCATTGAGCGCATGCTCAAAGGCTACATTGATTTGGATGAAGTGGAACGTTGGTGCGGCTTGCTCGACCAACGCCCGATATATTAAGGATAACAAAAAATGCCGGAAGTAAAAAACAGAAATCGTTTCAACAAAGCCATGCGTTCGCTTGGTTCGATTGAAGTATACTATGCAAAAATCATATGCAATTTTTCGAACTCCGGACGTTTGAAAATATATCGTAAATTAGCTTCTCTTCTGCGCAACCGATTTTCATTAATGGATGCGCTTGATATGCTCCACGACGGCATTACGAACGGTGGCAAAAACAACGGGGAACCGATGGCAATTGCCATGGCAAGCTGGGGACATGCACTTCAAAACGGTGTGCCTTTTTCGGACGCACTCAAAGGTTGGGCGCCTGATCGTGAGAGATTAATGCTCTCGGTCGGTGATGTTTCAAACCTTGAAAATGCGCTTGTCAACCTCATCAGGGTTTCCGAAGGTTCCACCAAAATGATCCGCCCGATTATATCGGCCATAGCCTATCCGTCGTTTTTGTTTATGATGTCCGTGCTCATTGTGTGGGCAATCGGTGTTTACATGGTTCCGCCGATGTTAGAAGCCGTCCCCGGCTTAAACTGGGTAGGCACGGCACGCTCTTTGGTTGAACTTTCCGAATGGGTTCAAAAGAATTGGATTATCGCTTTTGCCACTTTCCCGACAATCGGTTTGATTATATATCTGACCATCAGCATTTGGACAGGCAAAATCCGTGCAAAATTTGACAACATACCACCTTGGTCATTATATAAGGTTTTCGTCGGTATCACATGGTTGCTCGCTTTGTCAGCGCTTGTCAAAGGCGGTGTGCCGGTGTCTGTTGCAATGTCGAGCTTAAAGCGCGATGCGAGCAGATATTTGATTGAGCGTATCGACGCTGCTTTAGCATTCATCAAAAACGGTGACAACTTAGGTCAAGCCTTGAACAAGACCGGCTTCCAGTTTCCTGATAAAGAAATCATCGCAGACCTCAAGATTTATGCCGAACTCGACAACTTTGAAGAAGCACTGGAAAGCTTGGCCAACAACTGGCTTGATGAGTCTGTCTACATGATTGAACAAAAAGCCGAAGTGATGAACTCGGTCGCCATCTTAACCATCGCCGCCATCATCGCATGGGCTGTGTTCGGCGTGTTCGACATGCAAGACCAAATCACCTCAGCCATGGGACAATAAGCATGAACACCTTTGGCGGCATCAAAAAAATACGCCTGACCTCAAATGCCTTTTTGGGGCTTATCGGGGTGTTTGTTGTTGCCTTCAGTATACTGCTTTTAGTTCTTTTGAGCAAAAAACCGTCTGAGCTTTCGGCAGATTCAGAGCTCAAAAGCATCAGCCGAAACATCAGACAACATTTTCAAAGAGATGCGGACTACCGCGGTCTAAACACCGCTTATGCGCTTGAAAACAACATTGTTCCGAAACCGCTTATCCGCGCAAACAAAATTTTTTCAGCGCTCGGCGCCGAAATCCTAATCGGTGCGGATTTGAGCGGACGCCCGATTGCGCCGTTTGAAAACACGTTTGGGATTATCTATAAAAACCTGAATGCAAAAAAATGCGAAACTTTGATTTCTTCCGAGTTTGATGCCGCATCAGGCTTGGTTGCCATCACCGTATCAAACGAAAAATCTTCTGAATTTTCATACGGCGGAAATCCGGCGCTTCCTGTTTCAAAAAAAGCGGCTGAAGAAACGTGTTCAGCCAAAAATACCGTTATGTTCACATTTGAATAACATCAAATCTTCACTTGAAATTTATTCAAAACAAAATCCTTCATCGTCGTTTTAACGATTTCGATTTTTTGCTTTTCAACACCGAGCTCGGATAAAATCACAAGCCAATTTTCGAACAATCCAAGCTTTTTAGAGTAATCAATACTGTAATCATAGTTCATATCAAAGAGCCAACAAATCACTGACACGGCGGCATCTGCATTTGTTCGGCGAAGCTTATTGGGTGAAACCTGAAATGCGATAAACCACGCCCATAATTCATCATTGATTTTGGCCTGTGATAGCGAAAAATCGTCAGGATGAGGCAACCAAACTTCTCTCATATTCTTCCATTCGTTTTTAAGCAAATTCCAATTTGCTATTTTATCGGCATCACGCACGGCAAAGGCAATATGCTTGACCTCATCTTTTGTTTTTTCATCAAGAGCTTGGTAAATTTCATCTTCATACATTCTTTCGATCATATGCCCGTGGTGCTTAATCGGCAGAGTAATCAAAATGTTGTTAAAATCCTTTGTTTGAGAAAGCAATTCCGCGCCCTTTTCACCATGGTCAATTTTGGCGCCTGTTTCAAACCAACCGCGAACCCTCTGAACCTGTAAATATCATGCAACAAAATCGCCACACGTGCCGTTTCAACAAACCATTCCTCTTTTCCTTGAAAATAAGGCTCATGCGCCAAAATCCCGTTACCTGCACCGCCAACCTGCATCGAATGTCTGATTTTTTCTCTCATATAAGCTTCGTGATAATCACTCCCGCTCACAACTTTAAAATTCTCTTCAAACTCACGATATAAAAGGTTTATGGCTTTTTCATATAAAGGATAGCGTTTCATTTTTTTACTTTCTCCAATTTTTTTTCATTATCCTTACCCAAAAAAAATAAAAAAACATTTAATCCCACCAAGTTTGCCGACAATCAATTCCGAGAATCCGCAAAAAGCACGCAATAAAAAATCAAGCCCCGCCTATTAAAGGGTGGGACTTGAAATTTTTTCTTCAGGGGGACTTCATATAATGAAGCTTTACCTCCTGCCTATTCCGTTTTTAGGCACCAAAACGAACAAACACATGACGTCAAAGACGCAAAGCATACCAGAATAGCTTCCCTCCGCAATGCTAAGATTACTCTATAGCCAAATCCATCTCTCGAATATGCACTAAAAAAGCGCAAGTTGTCATCAAAATGGATCCGGAAACATCCCTTAGGATTTGTTCCGAAAAATCTTCTCTCTGGACAGAATTCAGCGCACAGGAAAACCGCTGAAAATCTACTTTCGTAGAAAAATTTCATCCCTACCTGCTTAAGGATATATCCAGCCACAACGGTTGACATAAGAACATAATTTAACATAATTTACAAAAACCGTTGCCTTGGAAATATAAAAAATTAACAGAATAAGTCTCAATAAGTAAATACATTTAAAATGTATCATAAACGTACGTTTTTAAACAACGCTTGTTTAAGAAAATCAAAATTACTAACTCATTGATTTTTCAATATAAAATTTTTTAATTTTTAATAAAAAAATGGTTGACAAAAACGTACGTTTAAATCGAGCAGCAAAAAACGTCGTAACTTATTGATTTTTCAAAAAGAAATCAATATCTATCTCAATTTTAGAATAAACATGACGTCAAAGACACATTTAAATAATAAGAACTTTGACTGAACACGCACGCGTTTTTACCTTGATGCAATGAGCGATATCGACGATATCGTATCCCCCATACCGACCAATGTTATCGGATTTTCAATCAAAATCGTCGGAACGGCGATCAAATCCCAGCTTTTGTATCGTCCCATGCCGTTTAATGCCAAATCAGGCTGACCGAGCGCAACGGACAAGCTGTCAAGCTCAATCAAACCGACATCTGACACATCATACGGTATTGCCTTCACGTTTTTCTCATCAACTTCACCCGTTTTGGCTTTTGAAGCGGCGACAACGGCGGCGGTCAACATCCCTTTGAAATTCTCTTGCGGTGTGATACAAAAATCTTTATCCTGCAATGTCAAATAAAGCCCGAACATATGAAGTTGCACACGCTTGACACCTGTTTTTTCTTTGATTTTTGAAATTCCTTTCAACAGATTTTCAGCTGTTGTTTGCTCGTTGCATCGTTTTGCAAGCGACTTACAATCCAAAACTTGCAACAAATCTATCGTTTCACGCTCATTAATCCCGATCGAATCGGCAAGGGGCACCAGTTTTAAGGCGATTGCTTTTCTGATAAGCATATCCTGCGTTGAGGCAATCTCTAAGTGAAACAAAGTGTCAGGCGCTTTTTGTTTCCACTCTTTAATGCGCTCGGCGGCTTTGTCAATCAAAGCCTCACCGCCACTCTTGGCAAGGAGAGCATGAAAACCTGATAACACCACAAAATCAAGCTTTTCTTTTTTGATTTTTTCCATAAAATTTTCATCTAAAACAAGCTTTAAGTTCAACGGATCATAAGTTGCAATAAACCTGTTTGCCTTCGGTGTCTTAAATTTTTTACCATCGACTTCAACCGTATCTCCGCGCGAAAATTCAATAATCCAGTGTATCAAAGGCAAATCTTTTTTTCGGTCGATTTGATAAGCCGGCTTAACATTTCCGTTTTCATCAAACGAGAGCAAATGATCACATTTTGCAAATTGTTCTGCCTGCAATTTGGGAAGCGAATTGGCGTGCGCAAAAACTTTTTTAACCCCGACGCTTGATAAAACATTTGCCATAATACCGCCTTGTCCGCCGATTTGAAGCTTGTCATAGCCGATTTCTTTTTGAAGCCAATCATAAACCTCTTTATTTTCGCAAATCCATTCTTCGGCAATACCTCTTGAAAAGCTTTTGAACACACCTTTGACAAAGTCCTTTTCATCTAAAATTCGGCAACGCTCAATATTCTCAACATCGCCTAAAGAAAGTCCGACCTTTTTGATGAGCTCTGCGAGCTTTTTGCCCGTCATTTTATAAATAGCATCAATGTTTGCATTAAATCCTGTTGCCACACCTTTAACCTGCTTAATTTTTTGGAGCTGTACCGGCACAATTTCATAATGTTTTTGCCATAATTGTTTAAAAATCTGTGTATCCATTGTTTCGTTCCTTATCTTGCTTATTTTTTTTCTTTCAAACATAAAACCCATTCAAACGGGTCAAACTTGCCGCATTTTGAGCAAAAGGGCTTCCATTTTGAGCTTGTTTGCCCGCAACCGGAGCACACCCACAAACAATCATCACCGCAACTCATCTCGCGTTTTTCCCAGTTCAAAGCGGCTTTTTCGTTGTGGTTGGCAACTCTTTCATATTGGGCTATCAGTTTAGCAATTTTTTTTGTTGCCGGATTGTTGATTAAAAAGATTTCAAACTCGGCATGTGCTTTATCATAGAGTTTTGCTTTCATATCAAGCTCCGCAAGCACAAAGCTGTTCAAGGACGGATTTTTGGTATTAAGCAACGCAAAACTTTCCATTTTTTGAACTTTTCCCAACGGTGAATCGTCTTTGAAAAGTTTCAAATAAGCCTTTGCCACATCATAGGTCGGATTGATGCGCCAAATTTGCTTTAAGAGCTTTTCTGCCTTTCTTATCTGCCCTTCTTTTTCATAAATCAACGCCAAATCAAGCGCGGCGGGCTCAAATGAGGGACAAACATGATACGCCTGCGTCACATATTTGATAAACCCGAGCTCTTTGCCTTCTTTTTTTTCTTGCAAGCCTGTTTCATAATAAGCAATCGCCTTGAGAAGCATATATCTTTCTTTGTCCACCATTTTCTTTTTCAGACCTGTTTCCAAGACTTCCAACGCCCCGCGCCAGTCTGACGCACGCGCCCTCAAATGAAAAGTATTTTCCACCACCCAATAAAGATCCTGTCTTGTTTCAAAAGCCCTGTTTGCTGATTGCAAAGCTTTTTCAAAATCTTTCTTTTTGGCAGACGTTTCAATCAGGCTTTTTAAGCCGACCAATTCACTTTCTTTATTTTGCGAAAGTTTAAGCGAAAGCCTTTGCGCCGCATCAAAATTTTTCTCACCTTTTAAGATTTTCAGCTCCAAAAAATCGCTCATTGCCCCTTTGCCGATAATTTTTTGAAGCGATTTTAAGTGCTCTCTTGCGACCTTCAAATCACCTTCGGTGGTTGCGGTCATTGTTTTTAAAAGCAAAAGCAATGCCTCATCGACATCGCTTTTTTTCATTTTCATATTAGCACGCGTACCGCTTACTTTGAGCATATTTTCGTGCATTTGATTTTTAAGCGCCTCTACCATTTTTGCAACAATCAAAAACAGCACGCAAGCGCACAAACCAAAAACGAGCGCGCCCAGCCACATCGGCATTTTCACATGAAATAAAGCTGATTGAAACACAATTTTCGCACCCTTATCAAGGCCGAAAACAAACGCACTCAAAAGCACACAAAAAACAAAAAAGAGCAACGCATTTTTTTTCATTTTTCACCTATTTCAAATTTTCAAGTTTCATCGCACCGAGTGTCATCGATTTGATTTTTGCCATTTCTTTATCAAAAACTTTTTCGGCTCTCACATCTTCAATCCAAATTTCAAAATTTTCCGTTTGATATTTCGGGTCAGTGTTCATTTTAACGATTGCCGTTTCAAAGTCGCCGTTTCGAACAAGGCGATAAACCTCATCAACATCTTTTCTGACCGTCTTTTCAGTCGGTTCTTTTATTTTTTCGATCACAACAAGCGTTTTTAATTTTTCCGCCAGTTTTTCGGTCCATGTTTGAGGTGCTTTGTGCACATCGCTTGCCAAGATTGCCGAATCTTGCACTTTATTTTCTCTTTGGCTTAAAAAACTCAGTTCATAAATTTTAATAAATTTTTCAATCAAATCCTGATTAGAGGGCAAACCTTTAACCGCGATTCCCGCAATGATATGCGCACTTTTTTCCATAGGTGTGTCGTGGCTCAGACCTTCCAAAACGGAAGCTTCATAAATAAATGGTTCATGCTTTTTAGCCGCTTCTTCAACAAGTCCTGCCGCCGTCAAAATAAGCGCACTTTCGGAGCTGACCTGTCCTAACTTTCCGATTTCAAGCTCTAATCTATCCACACGCTCGGTCACACCCGAAACGGCGGCCAAACCGGCTTTTGCGTCCAAAAGCTCCAAATTGACTTTGGCTATATGGTCAATTTTCTCATTTAATGCCGCCACATCTTTTGCGTCAACGGTTGAACTTTTGCTCTGATAGCTCCTGACGACATTTTCAAGCTGTGCTATTTTATTTTCGAGCGCTTTGATTTGAAATTGATTGGCTTTGAATGCGGAATTTTCGTTTATTGCCACATACCCTGCCCCGAAAACGGCCAGAATCAAAGCTGTATTAATCATCGGCCATATAGCTGTTTTTGTATCTTTTTTCACTTTCTCGTTCATTTTTTGTGTCCTTAAACTGATATAATTCTTGGCATTTTTGTTTTTATAGTTTATAGTCAAAAAAGTTAAATAACAATAAAAATGTCGGATTATACAAAAGATGATTGTTTTAGGAATTGAAAGCAGTTGTGATGAAACCGCCTGTGCAATAGTCAACGACAAGCGCGAGATATTGGGTCAATCCCTTTTGAGCCAAGAGGAGCACCACGCTTTTGGTGGCGTTGTGCCCGAAATTGCGGCACGCGCTCATTTGGAGCATATAGATGAAATTATATCCCGTGCCGTCTTAAATGCCGGCATTGAGCTTGAAAATATTGACGCCGTTGCGGCGGCCTCCGGCCCCGGGTTAATCGGCGGTGTTGTTGTCGGGGTGATGGCGGCTAAAGCACTGGCGCTTTCTTTGAACAAACCTTTTGTTGCCGTCAATCATTTGGAAGGCCACGCCCTTTGTGCCAGATTGTCAAATGATGTTGCATATCCTTATCTGCTCCTTCTCGTTTCGGGCGGACATTGTCAAATTTTGGTTGTCAAAGATGTCGGCGAATACGAGCGTTTGGGCACAACGATAGATGATGCGGCAGGCGAGGCATTTGATAAGGTTGCCAAAATGTTGGGGCTCAGCTACCCCGGTGGTCCCCTATTAGAAAAAGCCGCACTTTCGGGCAACGAAACGCGCTTTGTTTTGCCTCGACCGCTCATCGGCTCAGGCGATTGCAATCTTTCATTTTCAGGGCTCAAAACGGCAGTACGTAAAATCATCGAATCATATAGCACAGACGGCGACATCACCCACGCCGAATTAGAGCCGCAAGACATCAATGATATATGCGCCTCATTTCAATATGCCGCTACGGATTGTTTGGTCAAAAAACTTCAAAAAGCGATAGAAATTTTCAAGGCAAAATACCCCGAAGGCAAACATCTCGTTGTCTCAGGCGGAGTGGCTGCCAACACCTATTTGAGAAGCGCTCTCCAAAAATTGGCTGATAAATCTCAGCTGATTTTTGCTGCCCCGCCGATTAAATATTGCACCGATAACGGCGTGATGATTGCCTGGGCAGGCTTAGAGCGTTTTCAAAAGGGATATACCTCGCCCTTAGATTTCAAACCACGTCCCCGCTGGCCGTTAGATGAATTTGCACCCAAAGCAGCAGGGGCAGGAGGCGTCAAAGCTTGAGAAGCAAAAAAGAAATACTCGAGATTATGGGCATTTTTGAAAAATTGATGCCCGAACCGAAATGTGAGTTGGCATATCACAATGCTTATACTTTGCTTGTGGCTGTCGTACTGTCCGCCCAAAGCACCGACAAGGGTGTCAACAAGGCAACCGCACCTTTGTTTGAAATCGTTGATACGCCGCAAAAAATGCTTGATTTAGGCATTGAAAAATTAAAGAGCTACATCAAAACCATCGGCTTATATAATAACAAAGCCAAAAATATTATGTCAATGAGTGCCGAGCTTGTTCAAAAATTCGGTGGTGAAGTTCCCTCTCGTCGAGAAGACTTGGAAGACCTTGCCGGCGTCGGGCGCAAAACAGCCAACGTTGTCTTAAACGTATGGTTTAATCAACCGACCTTAGCTGTTGACACCCACGTTTTCAGAATCTCCCACCGACTCGGTTTTTCAAACGGCAAGACCCCGCGCGAGGTTGAAGATGATTTAATAAAGGTATTGCCTGAAAAATACATCAAAAACGCCAATCATTGGCTTGTCCTTTTCGGCCGCTACACTTGCAAAGCCGTTAAACCCGATTGCAAAAACTGCCCGATTTCAAGTTATTGCAAGATCAAACTTTAGCCTTCTCCTTGGTGGCGCATTAAATCCCGAGGCCCCTCGCCGAGGCTTGAAAAGCCGAGTGCGTCCATGGGTCTTAATAATTAGAAATTATAAAAAACCGCGAAGAACGTGTGCAGATAACAACCAAATTTTTCTGTAATTAACCGCCGACTATACGCGGTTTTAATTACTTGTGTGTGTTAATCCACGACGTCACACTCTCAGCCGATGAAAAGCCGACTTTCACATCCACTTGCTTACCGTCTTTGAATAAAAACATACTCGGAATAGAGCGAATACCGAAAGAGGCGGCTGTGTTCGGAGCTTCATCAACGTTGACTTTGCAGAATTTAACTTCCGGCATATTGAGTGACACGCTCTCCAAAATAGGCCCGAGTTGACGGCACGGACCGCACCATTCCGCCCAAAAATCGACTAAAACCAAACCTTTTGAATCCAAAACTTCCTTTTGAAAATCGTTTTCACTTAATGATTGCATTATTTTTTCCTTTCTAAAAACTAAAGTGTCGTCCCTCAGAGCCCTCAGACGAGGTCAAGAGAGTCACAAATTCTTTTTCTATATAATCCGTTTTTTGGTATTTTAAAGTCAAAGCGTCAAAAATACAACTTTAATTTTAAATTTTCATCAGCTTTAAGACATTGGTCCATAAAATATACGTTTCAACCGTTTTATCAGGATAAACTTTTTGCAAAAGTTTCCGATAAATTTCCATTTGCTTGACATACGCCTGAGGCACATCTTCGCGCCTTAATGCCGCCGGTCTGTTTGTCTTAAAATCAACAATGGTTACTTTCTTATCTTCAACAACAAGCCTGTCAATCTGCCCTGAAATAATTTTGCCCTCAACTTCGCCCATCAACGGCACTTCCGCACGCGAATTTACCCCGAAGATAAAAGCAAAATTGCTGTTTTCCAAAACATTTAAAACTTCGGTTTCGATGGTTTTCTTCTCGTTTTCACTTAAATCATTTTGCCTTGAAAGAAAGCTTTGCACAAACATTTTCCGCTCATCTTTTGAAACATATTGCGGCAACATTTGCAAAAGCTTGTGAATGATTATCCCTCGCCGATAACAAAAACCGTCATTTTCAAGCGGAGAGGCTGCCGGCGTATCGTCCAAATCTTCCATATGCGACGGACTGTATGGCTTGCTCAAAACTTTCTCTTCAGGCGCTTTTTGAAAAGCAAAATCGTCATTTTTGAGCTCTGTCAGAACTTTTTCTTTGCTTTCGATTTGTTCAACTTCCAACTCCTGCTTTGTTTTCAAAGTGAGCTTTCCGCCGTCTTTTTGCACATTCATTTGCTCTAACGCTTGCTTGCAAAGCTCATACCAACTTTTTTCTTCTTTTTCTTTCGACTCTTTGCCGAATCCTGCAATATAAAGCCTGTCTTCCGCACGCGTTAAGGCCACATACAAAAGGCGTCTGCTTTCATCTGCTTGTTTTTCAAACTCTGATTGGTGCACAACACTGCAGTTTTGATTATAATCGCCGGCTTTGAGCGGAAAATAAAAAACATCCTCATCAAAAATCAACCCACTGTCACGCTTGTTTGAAACATTTCGCATTGTATCGGGCAAAATCACAATCGGTGCCTGCAAACCTTTCGAAGAGTGCACCGTCATCAACCTCACGGCATCTGTTGAAGCTTGTTCAAGCTCACGCTTAACTTCCACATCTTTTGCCAAAATCCAGCTGATAAAATTTTGTAAATTCGGCACATGCTCAGCCTCAAACGAAAGCGCCAAATTCATAAACTCATCAAGCGCATCTTTCGCCTCAAGCCCCAAACGTTTGTAAAACCTTTTTTTGCCTTCAAAAGTATTGAGCACCTCATCAAAGATTTCAAACGGACGCATATAATCCGCATCTTTCAAAAGTGTGGAAAGCTCATTTTTGATAAAAGCATATTTCTCTTCTTCGCAAAGCCTTTGCCACAAAGACTTTTCTCCTCTTTGATAGCAAAGTTCAAATAAATCATCATCATTTAAGCCGTAAAGAGGTGATTTCAAAACCTCCGCCAAACTCAAATCATCATTGCAAAGAAGCAAAAAAAGCCCAAGAGAAATCAAATCTTGAACTGCGATTTCAGAAAGCAAATTAAGCCTGTCAACACCCGCTATGGCAACCCCTGTTTTTTTGCAGGCTTTCACAAATTCTTCCATAAAAGGTTTTCTTTGGCGCACCAAAACCATAAAATCTTTGTATCGCACAGGCCTGTTTTGTGATTCTAAAATTTCGCCCGCATCAACCATCTGTTTGATGTGTCGTGCATTTTGAAGCGCCAATTTTGCAACGGGCGATGTTTCACCTTTCAATTCCACGGGAAGCTCCCATACATCAGCTTCTTTTTGTGCGCTTTCGGTTAAAGGCCAAAGCTCAACGAGCCCCGCTTCTCCCAACCGATACGGCAAGTGCCTGACCTCCGTGCCGTTTTGCACGACGCCTTTTTTAGCCTCATCCATCAAAAAAACTTTGTTGACCATATCCAAAACCGCGCGTGTTGACCTGAAAGAAACGGCCAAATCAACGTTCTTAAAATCACTCGGGGCAATCAGTTTCTGATATTTTTCCCTCATTTCATCAAAACGCTCAGGCTCTGCTCCCTGAAATTTAAAAATAGATTGTTTTCTGTCGCCGACGGCAAAAATCGTGCGCTTGTGATTGCCTTGCCCAAGACCTGAAAAAAACTCTTTTGTTAAAGCCTCAACGATTGCCCATTGATTTTCCGACGTATCTTGTGCCTCATCAATCAACACATGCTCTATCCCGCCGTCAAGCTTAAAGAGTACCCATGCGCAGGCATCACCTTTTTCGAGCAATGCACGCGTTAAAACAATCAAATCTTCATAATCAAGCTTAGAGCGCTCTTTTTTATACCTGCCGTATTCCGCAATCAGCTTTAATGCAATTGTTGCCACCGCGGAAGTAGCATCATACACCCGAATACTTTTGAGCTTTTCCTCACAATCAAGAAGCCGCGCCAACTCAAAGCCCATATCCGCCAAAATATTGCCATAAACTTTGATCGCCTCTCCATGTGCCAAATCAGAAAACGGCTCACCGTCACTTTTTTTCAAGAACGCTTTTTTATAAACATCATAATCAAATTTACCAAGCGCCTCAAACAAATATTTTGCGTGTTCCTGATCCGTTTTTGAGCCTTTTTCCAAAGCATCTGCACATTTTTTTATCGTATTGCGCGGCAAAGCCTGTTCAAATTTCTCAATTTCTTTTTGCCTTGAAGGATTTTCCTCCAAAGAAAATTTCTCAAGTAAAGTTTTTTGAAAAGCTTCAACACTTCCAAAAGCCAAAAAAGTTTTCAAAAACATATTTCTTTTGGCAATGAGTGCGCCCAAAAAATCTCCCCAGTTCATTTCTTTGATATTGTCGGTCAAAAAGGCTATCGCGTTTTGCAGTTTTTCATCATGTGACACATTTTTGGCGCTCAACATTTGCCGGCTTATTTGCTCCAAAATCTCATCTGTTGACCTTTCCTCCATCACCTCAAAATAAGGCGATACACCGGCTTCTAAAGGAAACCGCTTCAAAATTTCTTCGCAAAACCCGTGAATGGTCTGAATTTTAATCGGTTGCGGCGCATCTAAAACAAGCGCAAAAAGCTTGCGAGCTTTTTCTTTTAAGTCGGGCTTTTCATCTAAAATTTGCGCCTGATTATAAAGTTTTTGAAGCTCTTCACACAAATCTTTTTCACTGATAACGGCCCATCTTGAAAGCTTGCCGTATATGCGCTCTTTCATTTCAACGGCTGCTGCTTTCGTAAAAGTCAAACACAAAATTTTGGAGGGCACGACATCCTCAAGCAAAAGCCTCAAAACCCTATCGGATAAAACCTTGGTCTTACCTGTTCCGGCAGAAGCTTCAACCCATGCGCTGTATGCGGGGTCAGATGCCGTTGTCTGCTCTTTGCAAGCCCTTAAAAGCTCCGATTTTTTTTCTGCCCGAATATCTGCCGTCATTTTTCTTTTTTGCCTTTCCATTCTTTGTATCGCGCCAAATGCTCATAATCGGAAAACTCATTTTGATGCGCCGGATTCGGATTGTATAGATAGGGTGTTTTTTCATCGTCAAACGCTTCCATGAGCGCCGTTATTTTTTCTTTTGTTTGTTCTATCAGCTCATCTGTCGCCTCTCCCATCGGCACCTGTTGCTCTTTTTGAACGCCCCAGTAAATGAGATTTTTAACCTTTCGTGCCGGCAGTTTTTTTCCGTCTTTTTCCAATCCGCCGCTTTGCGCAATCATCGCCTCAAGCGGCAACTGCGGAAAATACCCTTTCATCACTTGAGATTTGCTTGGAGGCGTTCCCGTTTTGTAGTCTAAAATCTGATAGCAGCCGTCTTTGGTTTCATCAATTCTGTCGGATGTTGCTTTGAGCACAACATCTGTGCCGTTGCAGTTCAACACAATCTTTCCCGAAACTTCGCTTATCACCCTTTGAACATTTTGCCGATACTCTTTTTCGGTTTTCAACACAAAATCGACAACCCTTTCAATCGAAGCTTTCCAAAAAGCTTTTTTAGCGTCATCTTTGCAGTTTTTTTCAAGCTCTGATGTCGCAATCTGCCTCAAAACAGAAGTTGCGTTTTCATCAAGCTCCTGCGGATATTTTTTGCAAAATTCTTCCAAAATTTTGTGGATCAGGATGCCCAAATCTTTGTTATCTGAAATTTCTTCCAAAGGATTGAGTTTTTTGAGCTTCAAAATCCGACTTGCATAAATATCATACGGACTTTCCATCAAAGTCTTGAGCGAACTTGCCGAAAACGTATGCGGTCTTGCGCTTTTAGGCGGCCTCGGACATGCCGGCTCAATACTTTGCACATCACCCTTACCGTCAAGCCCGTCTAGTTTCAGCGCTACTTTCTGATAAAACGGATCGGATAAAGCATCCGCATTCAGCCCGAGCGCTTGTAAAACGGTTTCAATTCTAAACCAATACCTCGATTTGCTTTGTGGTGTTCCTTGAGTTTTCAGCGCACGTGTCAAATAAACTTCTTTGGCATTTAAGATGGCGCTTAAATCATCTGCCGCAACACCGATGGATTTTTCAGGAAGCGGCAACCCGAAATCTTTTTTCATCGGCCTTGACATAAACGGATCAACATTTAAGGCAAGCGGCCAAACCCCTTCGTTTAATCCCCCCGCAATCATCACATCAAACGCACCGAACCTTGCCTCAATCGGCCCCAAAATTTTAAGCCGCGGATGACTGCCGTAAGGTTTACGCACCATCTGATTTGAAAGAAGCGTTGTCAGAGCCGCGCCATATTGATATGGTTCAATATCACCCGCAATTTCAGCCTTGTCCAAAATCTTTGCAAGTGTTGCCGCGCAGAGGCGCCCGTCTTCATGTTTCCACAAATTTTGCGCACCCGCCGACTCATCATCTTGCGCGAGCTTTTCAGCCAAAGCGATATGCGCTTTTAAGAGTTTTTTGAATGAAACGCTCGACTTTTCGTATAAATTTACCATTTCCTCAAAAGCATCTTTAATCATTTTATCGAGCGCATCATCTTTGTTTGTTATTCTGCCTTCTTTATAGCGCGGCAAGCGTTTTTCAATCTCGGCATCACGCACTTTCTGCCTCATATCAAAAGCGCTCAAACCCAAACGCATATACGGATTTTTTTTCAAAGCAGCCAACGCATTCGGTGCAAAATTTTGCTCTGCCACGTCAGCAATTTGGCGCAAGAAAATTCCGACAGGTGAAAGATGAAGCGGCAAGCCGGCTGTATCATCAATTTGAACACCGAAACGTTTCAAAGCATCAGCCGTCAGGCGTGCGAGTGTTCTGTCAGATGTGACAAGTGCGGCTGTTTTTTGCGGTGTTTCCAAAACCTCACGCAAGATAAGCGCAATCTGCATTGCCTCTTGAAAACCGTCTTCCGCTTCAATGAGCCTGACCCCCTTAACGCCTTCTTTGATGTTTTCATCAATTTTGCGCCAAACATCTGTTGTTTGCGCCTGCCTCATAACCTCCGAAACAAACTTTTCTCTGAAATCGTTTTGCTTTTCCGTCAAATCTTGAACATCGCTTCTTTCCACATTCAAACATTTAAGCAACTCTTTTTTCTCAAACTGCGGATGTGTTTCGCTGATTTCAAGCCATTGCTCGTCATCAATATACCTGTCAAGCCCGTAGATATAAATTTCGCCTGTTTCGTTTTTGTTGATTTGTCGCAAAACTTTTTTCAAAATCTCAAACGGCACGCCGACACCGGCTGCCACAATTTTTCGATTTGCATTTGATTTGAAGAGATTTTGCACCTTCATCTCCAAAAGCAAATTGCGCCTTAAAGCCGCATCAATCATTTTTCGCTCTTTTAATATTTCGGGCCAAAACGCGGTCACAATCTTCAAAAACTTCAACGTTTCCTGCCAGTGAGAAGCATATTCTTCCGGCACGATTTTTTCGATATTATCAAACGACAACCCTTCCTGATAACATAAATCAATCAGTTTGCCGAGATCAGATGCGAGCGATAAACTTTGCGCAAATGAAATGTCTTTGATATTATAATCCGATTTTTTGCTTACAATCATTTTTGCAAACAAAAAAATCCTTTCTTCGCTTGAAATGGCGACCGGCAAATCCGCCACTTCCCCGAGCTCAAAAAAGAGTTCATCTTCATCTGCTTCCTGCACAGGCACAATTTTCGGCAACAAAAAAGGTGTCAAACCGTTTTGGCGCAAAAAGGCCTCTTTCAAATTTTGCACCGATCGCCTGTTCGGCACAAAAAAAACAACATCTGAAAGCGCCAAAGGCTCATCTTTATAATTTTCCAAAAACCGCGCCGCAATGGTTTCAAAAAACGGCACACCATACGGAATATTATAAATTTTGCCCTTCATTAAAGCCCCTTATCCTTCAAAAATGCCACAAATTTTTGAAGCGCCCGTCCTCTGTGGGAAATTTTGTTTTTAATTTCAGCACCGAGCTCGGCAAATGTCTTATCATATCCGTCCGGCTCAAATATGGGGTCAAAACCGAACCCGCTTTCACCTCTCGGCTCAAAAGCGATCTGCCCGTCGACACGCCCTTCAAAACGCTCATATTTCCCGCACGGATAGCCCAAAACAATCACACATGAAAAATGAGCATCTCGATTCGCGCTTTTTGTTTCAGCCATTTCAGAAAGAAGCATCTGCATGGCTTTTTGAAAATCTCTGTTTGGCGCATACCTTGCCGAATATACCCCCGGCCTGCCACCCAACGCGTCAACACAAAGCCCCGAATCATCTGCCAAACAGGGCACATTTTTGAGCTTTGCAATCGTTAAAGCTTTCAATGCTGCGTTTTCTTCAAAGGTTGTTCCCGTTTCCTCAACATCGGGCAAATCCACCTCATCTGCGCTGATGACCTTGATTGAAAGCGGCGCCAAAATTTGCCGAATTTCAGCAATCTTACCTTTATTATGCGAAGCAAAAATAATCTCTTTCATGTCAGCTCCTGATAACCTGTTTTTGTTTTTCAATCAGCTCGCTTATCCCCTTGCGTGCGAGCGCCAAAAGCTCATCAAAATCCTCTTTCTCGAAAGGCTCTCCTTCAGCCGTTGCCTGAATTTCAACGATTTTACCGTGCTCGGTTATCACAAAATTCGAATCGACATCGGCTGAGCTGTCTTCCTCATAATCCAAATCGAGCAGTTTCTCACCACTTGATATACCGCACGAAACAGCCGCCACAAATTCCTTCACCGGCATTTTGGCAATCATGCCCGTTGACACCATTTTTTGACACGCAAGATAAAGCGCCACAAAAGCTCCCGTCACGGAAGCCGTACGCGTTCCGCCGTCAGCTTGCAAAACATCGCAGTCAACAATAATTTGAAACCCTTTGAGTTTTTCCAAATCGACCACTGCCCTGAGCGAACGCCCGATAAGCCTTTTGATTTCATGTGTGCGCCCCGAGTTCAAACTTTTTTCTCTTGAAACACGCGTGACGGTCGAACGCGGAAGGAGCGCATATTCTGCCGTTATCCAACCTTTATCCGAATCTTTGAGCCAGTCAGGCAAATGACTATCAACACTTGCGGTGCACAAAACATGCGTATCTCCACATTTGATTAAACACGAACCTTCCGCATACGCATTCACATTTTTGATGATTTCGATTTTGCGAAGTCGGTCATTTTTTCTTTCCATTCTTGTCATTTATTTTTTTCCTTCAAAAACGAATCAAGGGCTTTTAACACGCGCCCCACCGTATTTTCCACACGTTCTTCTTTTGTTTCGACAACAATATCAGCCTCCTCATAATAAGGATATTCTTCTCTGATATAATTTTCGAGCTTGCCTTTCAATGTTTCAATCGAGCCTTGCAAAAAGGGCCTCTGCTTACGCCCTGCGGTGCGATGATAAAGCGTATCGACATCAGCTTTGAGCCAAATGGTCAAGGCATTTTGCTTTGCGAGATCCCTTGTTTGTTTTGCCACAAACGAACCGCCGCCCGAAGCCAAAACGCAAGGCGAGCCTGTGAGCAACCTTTTCATCACCCGCATTTCGCCTGCGCGGTATTCTTCGCTTCCGAAACATTTGAACACATCAATCAGCGAAAGTCCGGAAGCCTTTTCAATTTCCCGATCGCCGTCCACAAAGGGCAAATCAAGTTTTTGAGCCAGTCTTTTGCCGACGCTTGTTTTCCCGCTTCCCATCAGCCCGACCAATAAAATGATTTTATTTATATTTTTTTCCATTTTTTTTAACGCTTCATTTAATAAAATATGCTATATCATACTTACAATATATCAACATATCAACAATTTTTAAAAGGTAATCTACCATGAAACAAAAAAAATCAAAATGGATTGTTTATACTGTTTTAATCGCACTGTTAGGCGGAGTATTTTATTTTTCCATGCACGACATCACCCCCATCTCCAAACATATTGAAAAAGACATTACCTTAAATCTCCGCTAAAAATGGCAAGTGCAATTGAATTGTTTTTAGATAAAATTTCAGCCCAAGACGGTGTTTCTTCGGCAACCTTAAACGCGTATGAAAGAGATGTTTGCCAGTTTCTGTCTTTTCAAAACACCTCGCCCGAATTGATTACGGCAGATAACATTTCCGCTTTTGTCAAACAAATGGCAGACAAACATTTTGCTCAAAAAACGGTTAGCCGAAAAATTTCTGCCATCCGTTGCTTTTGCAAATTTCTTTTGGAAGAAAAAATATTAAAAAACAATCCGTTGCCCGACATCACTCTGCCCAAAAAAGAAAAAACGCTTCCAAAGTTTTTAAGCGCTTTTGAAATTGAAGAATTGTATCAAAAAGCGCTTGCACATCAAAACAATGCTTTCAAACGTGCCGGCATGATTATTAAGCTGATGTTTTCAAGCGGCTTGCGTGTTTCAGAGGCGGTCAGCCTGCCCTTATCCGCCGTCAATCACAACAAAAGACAAATCACCGTCAAAGGAAAAGGCGCCAAAGAACGTATCGTTTTTATAGACAAGCAAACAGACACACTTTTGCTTGATTTTGTTAAAAACACCCGTCCCGCATTTTTGAAAAACAAACAAACATCTGCCTTTTTCTTTCCCTCCCAAACGGCCTCAAGCGGACATTTAACGCGGGATACCTTCTATAAGGATATAAAACTTTTGGCAATTGAAACAGGCATTTCACCGCATCTTGTTTCACCCCATGTTTTGCGCCATTCTTTTGCCACAAACCTCATCAACCATGATGCCGATTTGCGCTCGGTGCAAAAAATGCTCGGTCATGAAACCATCACCACAACCGAAATTTATACCCACATCACACATCAAAAAATTATCGATTCGGTTTTTCAAAAACACCCTTTAGCAAATAGCTCCGCCCATGAAAAATAAAAAAAACATCATCAACAGCGAACACACTCTTTCAAGCCCGACGCCGTTTTCTTTTTCGCTCAACGGGTTTGCAAAAAAACTTTTAGGCGAAAAAGGATTTGCTTTGATTGACTTGTTTCAAAATTGGCAAAACATCGTCGGCGAAGATTTGGCACCCCATAGCCTTCCCGAGCGCATCGATCCGAAAAAAAACGACGAAGGGATCGCCACGCTTGTTATATGCGTATCTTCAGGCGCTTTTGCCTTAGAATTTCAGCATAAATCTCAAATCATCATCGAAAAGATAAACACTTTTTTCGGCTATAAAGCGATAGATAAACTCAAAATCGTCCAAAATACCGCGCTTGGCGACAACCAAAACATCAATATTGCGGATATTGAAAAGAAAAAGCTTGTCACAAAAGATGAACAAAACTATATTAACAGCATCACAAAAGAAATTGAGGATGAAACCCTGAAACAAAAACTCCAATCTCTTTTACAAACAGCATTTAGTGCACACAAACAGGAGAATTAACGTTGGAAAAATGGATACACCGTATCAGCTTTATTTTCACCTTTGCCATCATGTATGTCATCATGGCATATGTCTATCTTTCCTTTAAGGGCTTTGTATACCAAAACGGTTCTTTTGAACTTGTCAAAAAAGCAGAAGCCGGCTTGCTTGATTTTGCAAAAAATGATGAACCCGAAAAACCGTCTTCTGCCGTTTTAGCGCGCAATGTGGCTTTGAATTTGCCTCAAACGATTATTGCGGGCGATGACAGCGCACCGCTGACCATTTTTGAGTTTTCTTCTCTTGCGTGCACGCACTGTGCCGATTTTCACTTAAACGGTCTGCCGAAACTTCAAAAAGAATTTACCTCACAAGGCAAAATCAAGGTTGCTTTTATCCATTTTCCGCTTGACAGACGCTCCATGCAGGCAGCCATGCTTGCCGAATGCGTAGATAAAGATAAAAAAGCGGACTTCTTAAATTTAGTTTTTTCAAAACAGCGAGAGTGGGTTCTTTCAACCGAACCGGAAACAAATCTTATCAACTATGCTGTCATCAACGGACTCAGCGCACCTGAGGCTAAAAAATGCCTTAAAAACGATGATCTTGCCAAAGAAATCATTTCCAATCGTCAAGAAGCGATTGATAAGCTTAAAATTGAGGGCACTCCGGCCTTTTTAATCAGCACCGAAAACAAGAACGAAATCATATACGGCATTTCAAACATCAATGATTTCAAAAATCACTTAAGAGAGCGTTTAGAAGAATAGATGAAAAAACCGGCAGACATTAAAGAGATGGAAAACAAAATCAAGGCTTTTCAAAAAAAGCAAAAAGCCAAACAACGCGCGCATGAAACGGCGCCGTCGAACATTGGGTCGGCAGCCAAAGGTTTTCAGCTCAGTATTGAGCTGATTTCGGGCGTTTTTATCGGCGCCTCAATCGGCTATTTTTTAGATATGGTGTTTAACACAAGCCCTGTTTTTTTAGCCGTTCTTACCATCTTCGGCGGTGCCGCCGGCGTTTTGAACGTTTATAAATCAGCAAAGGGCGAAGAGAACGAATAATGTCAAATCCCTTGGAACAATTTGAAATCAAAACGATCGTCCCTGTCAATATTGAGGGGTATGATATTTCATTTTCAAATTCAGCACTTGCGATGTGTTTAACAGTCGTGGCGATTGTTGTTTTGTTTGCTATTTGCCTTCGCAAAACATCATTGGTACCGAATTTAGCTCAATCCGTTCCGGAATCGCTTTATGAGTTTGTGTATAATCTTGTCAAAACAAACGTCGGCAAACAAGGGGTCAAATATTTTTCGTTTATTTTCTGCCTGTTTTTGTATATTGCATTCGGCAACCTGTGCGGTTTATTCCCATATAGTTTCACATTCACCTCGCACATTGCAGCGGTTGGTTGTTTGTCGCTTTTAGCGCTTGCTTTCAACATCTGCGTCGGCATTTATAATCGCAAATGGGGGTATTTGCGCACTTTTTTGCCCAAAGGCATACCCTATGCGCTTGCCCCGCTTGTCGTACCGATTGAAACAATATCGCTTCTTTCGAAACCGTTTAGTTTAACGGTTCGTTTGGTTGCAAACATGACTGTCGGACACATCATGCTCAAAATCCTTGGCGGCTTTGTTGTTGCCTTGGGAGTTTTAGGTGTCGTCCCACTCATATTCCAGTCACTTATTATTATTTTTGAAATGTTTATTGCAGTTCTGCAGGCGTTTATCTATACTGTTTTGAGCTGCATATATTTAAGTGACGCACTGCGTTCACACTAACTTTAATTGTTTATAGAAAGGAAATTAAAAATGGAACCGATAGCTTATATTTCAGCCGCAATTTGCGCCGTATCAATGGTTGTTGCCGCATGGGGCGTGACCAAACTTTGGACAACGATGATTGAAACGGTCGGTCGCAATCCACAGGTCAAAAAAGACGTGGATATATACGGTTGGGCGGGCTTTGCTGCCATTGAAGCTATTGCTTTGTATGCTTTGGTTGTGGCTCTTGTGATTTTAACCGGCAAATAATAATGCCCCAGCTTGATCCTTCGTCATACATTTCTCAAATTTTTTGGCTGACGCTCTCGTTTTTAAGCCTTTGGTTTGTCATGTCGTGGTTTATCATCCCGCGCATTGAAAAAATCATGGAAGAGCGTCGGCTCAAAATCGAGAACTATGTTCAAAAAGCCGAAAAGATTAACAAGCAAGCGCTTGAAACGCTCGAGCGCTACGAAAAATCTTTAGCAAAAGCCAAAGCGGAGGCAGAGCAGCAAATATCTTCCGCAAAAATGCAGCTTAATGCCGACATGGAGCAAAAGAAATCCGAACTTGACGCGCTTTTAGCCTCAAAAATATCGGAAAATGAAAATCTTTTAAAAAAAGAACGTCTTGAAACACTGAACGCCATTGATGAAGTGTCTTCAAAGACGGCCGATGTTATTTTGCAAAAACTCGGTTTGAATATCAAGGAATAAGAAATGCCTCAAGAGTTTGAAAACGACACAACAGACATTTTAGACGCCACACAAAATGCGGTGATAGATGCGGTCAACTCCGTCTCCGAGATGATTGAAAAGACCGCAATCGAGGGCACATTTTCTGCCCCCGAGAAAGCCGAACCTTTTTACCAAAGCGCGGAGTTTTGGGTAGGCGTGGCTTTTGTTTTGGTGGTTGTGTTTTTGTTCAAACCGGTATCAAGCGCATTAAAAAAGCTTTTGAGCGCACGTCGCAACCGCATTATCAGCGAGCTTGAAGACGCCGCTTCCTTGCAAGATGAAGCTCAAAAACTTCTTGCCCGCTACGAGCGTCAATACTTAAACACAAAATCAGAAGTTCGGCAAATTATCGACCAAACGGAAAGTGAATTGTCCGCCTATCGCCAAAGAAAAACGGACGAGCTTGAAAATGAACTTTTCAAAAAACAAAAAGAAGCAAATTTAATTATCGAAACGGCGATAGATAAAACCCGTTCGGAAATGAACACCGCGATTTCAAAAAAGACCATTGAAATTGTGACAAAGCGCCTTCAAAGCGGACTCACAAAAAAAGAGCGTTCGGATTTAATTGATCGCTCAATTACAAACATCTTAAAAACCCTGTAATCCGCAAAACCCCTTACTTTGCCTTTCAGGCAAACGCGTCCACAGACTTTAAGAATTATAAAATCCTCCCCCTTAAAAAGCACCTTTATTAACCCCTTCCCCCAGAAAAGGGGAGGTTTGGAGAGGGTGACTTTATTGAATCCTCCCCCAGAAAAGGGAAGGTTTGAAGGGGGTGACTTTATTGAATCCTCCCCCTTGAGGGGGGAGGTACGGTGGGGGTGACAACAAAAGAGCCTTTCCTTTCCTTATCATCCCTCATGCTGCGCTTTCGCGTCACCCTTTTACTGTCATCCCTTGCGCTGTGCGGCGCATCAGCGCATCAAGGGACCTCAAAGCCGGCGTCGCGCCTACGGCGCACATACGCCGCTTCCGCATAAAAAAACAAAAAAGTCACCCCTCCGAACGAAGTGAGGTCAAGTGGTCTTAAGAATTAGAATAAAAGAAGCCTCCTTCACGGAGGCTACTTTTCTTAATCTCTATCAGCCGGCTCAATACGCATGGCGTAGAACGAGCGCCACACAAATATCAACCCGATGACAAAGAACACCGTTCCCGCAATCATCGCAACAACATCAGATGCCTTAGCGGCCATTTCAACAGCAAGCAACCCGAACAATGTCGTAAACTTGATAATCGGGTTTAAGGCAACCGATGATGTGTCCTTATAAGGGTCGCCAACCGTGTCACCCACAACGGATGCCCCATGAAGAGGTGTTCCTTTTTCGTTTAAGTCCACCTCAACCACTTTTTTGGCGTTATCCCAAGCGCCACCGGCATTGGCCATATAAAGCGCTTGGAAAAGCCCGAACACGGCGATTGAAATCAAATAGCTTGCAAACAGGTTTGCATTAAAACAAGCAAACGCAATCGTAAACGAGAAAATCACAATGAAAATATTGAACATTCCCTTTTGTGCATAAACCGTGCAAATACGCACCACATTTTTCGAATCCTCAATCGAAGCGGCTTTTTTACCATCAAGCTTAATGTGTTTTTTAATATAGTTCACAGCACGATACGCACCGGCAGACACAGCTTGCATCGATGCACCCGAGAACCAATAAATCACCGCACCGCCCAAGATAATTCCGAACAACACATTCGGATCCAACAAATTGAGTGATAAATTCAAGAGCAAGATGATTGAGAAAATCATCGTTGTCGCGCCAATCACTGCCGTGCCGATCAAAACAGGCTTTGCCGTTGCCTTAAAGGTGTTTCCTGCAGAATCGTTTTCTTCTAGCAGATGTTTTCCGAGTTCAAAGTTGGGCTTAAAGCCGTAATCCTTTTCGATTTCTTTTGAAATTCCCTTGAGTTGCTCAATTTGTGAAAGTTCAAACACCGATTGTGCATTGTCCGTCACCGGCCCATAACTGTCCACGGCAATTGTCACGGGGCCCATACCGAGCATTCCGAACGCCACCAAACCAAAGGCAAACACCGTCGGAAAGACCATATATGCATCGAGTCCCGTTCTTGCGGTCAAATAAGCAACAGCCATCAATGCCACCATCACCAACCCTTGCCAGAAGGCCGAAAAATTACCTGCAACAATGCCTGAAATAATGTTCAAGGATGCTCCGGCCTCACGGCTTGCATTCACAACCTCTTCAACATGTTTTGATTTTGAAGACGTAAAGATTTTCGTAAATTCCGGAATAATTGCGGCTGCAATCGTTCCGCAACTGATAATCAAACTCAATCTCCACCAAAGATTTTCATCAAACGGTTTAGTATTGAGCATCACATACGAAACCCCGAAAGTCACCAAAATCGAGATCAAAGATGAGAACCACACAAGTGTTGTGAGCGGCGTTTCGAAATTGAACTTTTCTTTTTTGCCAAAACGACATTTTGAAACAAAATTATTCAAAGCATAAGAAAGCATAGAGGTTAAAATCATCAACACACGCATTGTGAAAATCCAGGTGATGAGCCTTGCCTGCATATCAATTCCCGCCGCTGTCAGGTGCAATTTTCCGTTTGCACCCCAAACCATACCGACAGCTAAAACAATAAAGCTGATTAAAGCCACACCGGTCACACCGTATGTTTCAAATCCGTCTGCCGTCGGGCCGACCGAATCACCTGCGTTATCACCCGTGCAATCGGCAATCACGCCCGGATTTCTCGCATCATCTTCATCAATTTTGAAAATAATTTTCATCAAATCAGCACCGATATCTGCAATTTTCGTGAAAATACCACCGCAAATACGAAGCGCCGATGCGCCCAAAGATTCGCCGATTGCAAACCCGATAAAGCAGGCGCCCGCGTAATCTCTCGGCACAAAGAGCAAAATCACAATCATCATCAAGAGCTCAACACAAATCAAGAGCACCCCGATAGACATACCCGAATGAAGAGGCAAACTCATCACATCAAACGCTTTTCCCTTGAGCGATGCAAAAGATGTTCTGGCGTTCGCGTATGTGTTGATACGCATTCCGAACCATGCCACCAAATAAGAGCCCAAAATGCCCAAAACAGACCAAAGCAAAATATTCAAAACCTTGTTTAAGGGCGTGCTGTTCAAATAAAAGAAATAATAAAAAATACAAACAGCGATAAAACATTCAAGCACAAACAAAAGTTTTGCCTGTTGTTTCATATATGTTTTGCATGTTTCATAAATAGTTTCCGAAACTTTGAGCATTGCCTTGTGTGACGGCAGTTTTTTAATTCTAAAAAACTCCATTAAGCCGAAAAGCATTCCGAAAGCACAAACACCCAAACCGCAAGCCAAAATCTCGGAGCCCGTAATTTCAAATCCGAAGATATTGAACGGCACGTCAAGAGACGGCACATTCAAATCAATTTCCGAAGCTTTTGCCTTTACTGTTGTCAATAAAAATGAAAGAGCACTCATCAGCGCAAATTTAATTTTTTTTGTTTGAAACATATTTCTTTCCTTTATTTGATTAAAAAAATTTTCGTTAAATATGAACTATACGCCCGCTTTCTAAAAAATAGGTTAATATTACTGCCTTATTTCGGTGCGTTCAAGCTCCATATAGGTTTTACCGTCTTTATCTTTGAGCTCGGTGTTTGCGCCCGCTTGAATAAGCAGGCTCACCAAATCGTCATTACCGCTTGAAAACGCGTAAAACAAAGCCGTCCTACCGTTTTTATCCTGTGCATTGACGTCTGCGCCGTATTTTAAGAGCAAATCGATAATTTCTTCATTCCAGCGATTTGTCACAGCGTTCATCAAGGGTGTTCCCAAAACGCTTTCTTTGTTCACATCAGCCCCTGCATCAATCAAAACGGCGGCCAGTTCGGTCATTCTTCTCATCTCATGAAAAATATTTTTTTCAAGCTCGGCTTCAATTTTCGGGTTTGCCATATCAAGCCCCATTGTTTTCATCATCAAAACCTGCAATTGCATTTCGTTTGCCTTTGATGTCGCCACGTTCAACGGCAACATTCCGTTTGCGGCAGGCTCGTTCACATCAGCCCCGTATTCAATAATTTTTTTTGCCACATCAGCGGATAAATTCCGGCTCAAAGCATAATATAGCACCGTGTTACCTTTGGCGTCTTTTTTATTAAAATCAAACCCTTCATCGTGCAGTTTTTCCACATCTTGCACCTGCCAAGTGCCGACTTTTTCTTCCATATTTTCCGCAAAATTTTCAACCGCCGTTTCTTTTTCATCACCCCAAACATTTTGCGCATTTGCGAGCGGTGTTGTCAACAAAAGTACCGCCAAAACGATTTTCAACATAATATATCTCCTTAAAAAGCAGGTTTCTTTTCAAAAAAAGCATATCTCTTAAAAAAATTTTTTCAAGCAAAAAAACTTCACATATTGTCACGATTTCTTACGCTCAGTTAAAAAAAACGTTTCACGGCAAAACTGATTTCCGTCACAGCATTTGAAGATAAGCTTTTTCGGTTTATTTTTGCTTCGAAATCCGTGTTTTTCAAAACATGCAGATTTAAGACAAGGCTTTGCTCAAAAATCGAGCCTTGTTTTTGTGTGGCAAATGTTTTTTTGAGCTCTGCCTGAAAACCAAATACATCACCGCTGTATAAAACGCCGACCGCACCCGATGCGCCGACCCAACCGTTATGGCTCAAAAATCCGCCGTAAGCGCCGTCAAGAGAGCTTAAAACATATCCCCAAAAATCATCGCTTAAAGCGACCGTTGTTCCGCCGGCGACTTCGCCTTTTGAAACATACCCCTCTTTTTTGCTTTTGATTTTGACCGTTCTTAACACATCAAACTTTATTCTGTAAGACGGCGCCCAAAATCCTCTTTGAAACGGCGCAAACGAATCGAGCTCCAAAACATGCAACTTTTCAAAAACATATTTATCATGATGGTCAATATGCGCAAAATACGTTTCCAAAAAATTGATGGCTGACCCTTTTAAGTATCCGAACGGATTATCCGTCACCGCGTGATAAGCGGGTCGAAAGAAAATTTGCTCAAAAACCCTACCGTTTCGTGCGCCGACAGACGCACCGAACATCGCCGAGAGATGTCCATCTTTCGGGTCATTTCCCTCTTTGATGTTGTCAAATTTCTGCCCAACGGCAACCTTACTACGCTCTTTTAAGAAGCGAAAACTCTTTTTTCGATATTCTTTCAAATCCAAATCTTTGGCAACATATTGATATTGCACATATTGATATGCGGTTTCCAAAACATCGGCTTTTTGCTCCTCTCTTAAAAAGGAAATATCGGCATTTTCATCATCAGTTAAAGCATAATAAGCTTTTTTCTGATTTTGGTCCATCTGTTTTAAGCGATATTTAATTTTTCGTTCTCTCGACGGTCTGTAATTGATTTTTTTGATGATTCCCCTGTTGTTCACGACGCGAATCGTATCAAGCGGAATCACCCATTTTCTAAATTCGTCCGCAAGCTGTAAATCCGGTTTAATTGCATCTAAAATTTCAACAAGCATATACGAGCAATTTTGCGAAAAGAAATAGTAAGGCGTCGTCACATTGCCGATTTCCCAAATATGAGCCACAAAAAGCTCAAGATCCTTGCTGCTCAAATCGAGCTCATATTCCCAAATATCTCTGTTTTCGATGTTGTTATAGGTGTTGATTGTGTTATAATATGGTTTTATCGTGAGTCCGCCCTGAAAAAAACCCAAAAGCCCGTAAATCGCATAAAAGGGGCTTGTTTCATATCCGTTGGTATAAGCGCCGTAATTAACGCCGTGCGCCAAGAGCTGTGTGCCGCTTCTTGCCGTATCAATTCTGAAAAGCGTATGTCCGAAAAGCGACGAAGAATTGTTCATATAAGCATCGGTAAAAAGCATTGTCACGCCGTTTGGTTTCAAATCTTTTTTAAACTGCTCAAAATCCTCACATTTCGGAAAATCTTTTTGAACCAAACCCTCTTTTTTCAAAACAAGGTATCTTGCCGGAAAAAAGCATTTTCTTTTTTCATCATCACCTTCAAAGAGCTCAATATCTGCCAAGAGTTCGTCTTTTGGATTTTTTCTGCCGTTTTGCGACACATAAAACGCATCATTTTTAACGGTGCCCACATACGACCCGAACATATTTTTTTGATAATGCAAAAGCTTCAGCCATTTTTCGGAATCTTCAAATCCGTCGGCTTTTACTTCAAAAGCTGAAAACAAACAAAAAACAAAGACAATTTTTTTGAACATAGACACAAAAAGCACGGTTATAAAGCCGTGATTTTCCTTATTTAATTACACAAAATTAAGCTTTCATAATTTCGCAGAATCTCAATGTCACATCAACAACATCAACATTTTCGTTGTTGAAAAGATAAGCAAAATTTTTGTGTGCACGCTCGGCAACAACTTTTTCATCCATATCCATGATACCTGCCAAAGTTGTCAACGTTTCGCCATCGCCTGCAGCCACATCAATGGCAAATTGCTCCATATTGTTTTCCAAGAAAGAAAAGATCATTTTTTGCGTACCGCCGGAAATACGTCCGTTCGGATCACAACCGGATGTACCTGATGTAATACCGAATGTTTGATTGCCGAATGTGCCGTTGGTCGTCACCGCAAAAAGTTGCGGCACAATACCGCTTTGACCGCGCCAAGCCATTGAACCCAAACCGCAACCCGTGCTATCATAAGCATTTGCGTTTGAAACAAAAGCCAAACCTAAAACGATCGCCAATCCCAAAATTTTTTTCATAAAATTTCTCCTAAAAAATATATATCAAAGACATATATGATATTGTCGCAAACCTATAAAATTGTATATATAAAATAAAAGTTTTACACAAAAAAGAAAACACTTGATTTTTATTTTTATCTGTGCTATATTAATTTCAAATTGAACAAACGATGGCTGTGGTGCAAAACATCACAGTCTGATTTTTTCTAACTTTAAAAAACGGAGCTTTTAAGCTTCAAAGCAAGTTTTAAGGAGAAAACACATGGATAAGTTTCCTTTAACCAAAAAGGGATATTTACAACTTGAGCAAGAGCTCAAAAACTTGAAGGGCGTTGACCGTCCGAACATTATCGCCGCGATTGCGGAAGCCCGTTCGCATGGCGATTTATCTGAAAATGCGGAATATTCTGCCGCCAAAGAAAAACAAAGCTTTATTGAAGGTCGTATTCAAGAGCTGGAGGCTGTTGTGAGCCGTGCACAAGTGATTGATCCGGCAGCTATGTCCGGTGATGTTGTTCGTTTCGGCGCAACGGTTTTGGTTGCCGATGTCGACACGGATGATGAAAAAGAATATCAAATTGTGGGCGATTATGAGGCTGATATTGAAAAGAATCTTATTTCGGTTTCTTCCCCGATTGCCAAAGCTTTAATCGGTAAAGAAGTCGGCGACACGGTTGAGTTTATCGCCCCCGGCGGCAAAAAATCTTTTGAAATTTTAGTCGTTAAATATATTTAGTCCCCTTTATCGAATCCTCCCCCTCAGCGCCTTTGGCGCGAAACAGAGGGGGGAGGTATGGAGGGGGTGACTTTATTGAATCCTCCCCCTTGAGGGCGTGAGGATGAAAAATACCCGTGATGGTATTTTTCACCGCAAACGGCGACGTTTTGTTTTTTTCTAAGGAAGCGAGAAGCGACCGCAAGAAAAAATACAAAACAAGTGACCGAAGAAAGCTTTAGCTTTCAAGAAGAGGTATGGTGGGGGTGACAACAAAAGAGCCTTTTTTCCTGTCATCCCTTGCGCTGTGCGGCGCATCAAACTCAACTGTCATGCCTCGATTGCCTTTCGGGCAATCGTCAAGGCATCTACGAATTAATAAATTCCCAAAAGAAAAGAAGAGGTTTGGAGAGGGTGATAATAATAAAGTCACCCCTCGCCGAGGCTGAAAGCCGAGTGCGTCCAGGGGTCTACGGATTATTTTTTTATGTCCCTTTTTAAGGCACACATACGCCGCTTCTCTTTTTCCCATCACCCCCTTTAAAATCCTTTTTCAAAGCTTATCTTTTTTTCATTCAAGGAGAAAAAGATGAAAAAATGCGTTTATGACTACCAAAATTCCTGCACCTGCGCCGAAGATGACAAATGCGGTTGCACCTTTGATGCTAATATGGCACACGACTTTTCTTGCAATTTTGAAGAAAAAAATATGCTTTTTAATCAACCTCAACCCAAAAACACACCGCCCGAAGAACAAACTTCTTTACATTCATAATCTTTTCATATATTCTCGTTTTTGAATGGAACGATGAGTCCGTTTTGGGATTAAAGAAACCCTCCACAGAGCGTTATATTTTTATAACGAAATTTATTGCCTGAAAGTCTGATGACTGGAAGGCGGTGAATAAAACCTTTGCGGTTTAATAAGCCGCATCTATCTCTGTGTAGTTTCTTTGCTTCCAGTCGCTGTTTTGACTCATCAAAGCGACTTTTTTTAATCAACCTCAACCCAAAAACACACCGCCTGAAGAACAAACTTCTTTACATTCATAATCTTTTCATATATTCTTGTTTTTGAACGGAACGATGAGTCCGTTTGGGAACAAAGAGCCCAATACCAAGCGTTATTTTTTAATAACGAAATTTATTGCCTGAAGGTCTGCCGACTGGAAGGCGGTGAATAAAACCTTTGCGGTTGAATAGCCGCACTAACTTGGTATAGTTTCTTTGCTTCCAGTCGCTGTTTTGACTCATCAAAGCGACTTTTTTTTATTGACTAACAACAAGGAAACAAACATGACAGATTCTGATGATTTTTTTTATACCAAAGCCGAGCTGAACAAGCTCATCACACGCTTTCTCAAAGAAACACTAAAAACCGAAGGCATCACACAAGAAAAACTTTCTTCATTTCTTTGCCTTAACGTTTCTGAAATCTTAAAAAACGGCATATCCGATGACATCTATGGTTTCTATCTTTTGTTTACAAAATTTCCTTTGTTTTTTTCCCAAATGCACATGCGGGACAAACGTTGGCACGAAATAACTTTTGAGCGTTATGACACAGAGATGTTTATCATAAATACTTTAGCTTTTTTGCCCGAACTGAAGCTTAAAGAAATCAAAAACGCAATCAAAGAATATCACAGCGCCTTTACCAAAGCGGCGGGATATGATTTTTCCGTCATGGACTAAAAACTCAAAGCCGCCTTTTGGCACATTGCCTCAAAGTCTTCGTTGACATCAGCCCTGACCAAAACCTGTAAAATCGTTTTGTTTCCTCTTTGCTCAAAAGGCAACAACACAAAATCCGCCTCACCGTCATATAGTGCAAAAAGGATTTTCTCTTTCGACCTTTTTTCTTCTTTAAGGCCCTTGTAACAATCAAAAACATAGTTTTGATAAAAAACCTCAAAATCCGGATGAAACATTGTTTTGAAGAACACGCCTTTTTTTTGCTCATAATAAATTTCATCTTCTTCAAAACCCAATGTTTTGAGCAAAATATACATCATCACCGGATAAAAGAGCCTGCTCTCTTTTTTCACGTTTTCAATCAAAGCCGTTACATCGATCTCAATTTTTTTCATGTTCGTTTTTTTAGCTTTCAAGCGTTAAAAAAATGTAAAAATGATTGTCATCTTTAAAAAATATGATAAAAGCATAATATTATTTCGGAAAAAGAAAATGATTCAAAATTTAACACAAGGCAAACCCGCCAAACTGATTTTGCTCTTTTGCTTGCCGCTTCTTATCGGCAATCTCTTTCAACAGCTCTATAACATTACCGATGCTTTGATCGTGGGCAGACTTTTAGGCGTCAACGCTTTAGCATCAGTTGGTGCCACCGCGCCGATTTTCTTTGTTTTTTTGCTTATTTCGTTTGGTTTTGCCGGCGGTTTAACGGTCATCACCGCGCAACGCTTCGGTGCCGGCGACATTAAAGGCGTCCGCTCGTCCATCACACATGCTTTTCGCGCTTGTGCCGTTTTGTGTTTTTTGATGACGTTTATTTTGGTCTGTTGCCTCAAACCGATTTTGCGCCTGATGAACGTTCCGCATGAGATAGAAAAAGATGCCTACACTTTTATGAGCATATTGTCTTTTTCTCTTGTCGTCATGGTTTTTTATAACCTCTTGTTCGGTATTGTGCGTGCGCTCGGTGACAGCAAAACACCTCTTTATTTTTTGATATTTTCAACGCTTTTGAACATTGTGTTCAACTTTGCGCTGATATATTTTTTCAAATTCGGCATCGCCGGTTCTGCTTTAGGCACACTTCTTGCCGTCAGCGTTGCTTTTGTTCTGTGTAGCGCTTATGTTTACCGAAAATACCCTGTTTTGCACCTTCAAAAAACAGATTGGCTTTTTGATTCACACATGCTCAAATCTCAGCTTTATGTTGCGCTTCCGATGTCTGTTCAATTTTCGGTTTTATCTTTAAGCATGATGGTCATCCAAGCCGCGTGCAATTCTTTCGGGCCCGATGTGATTGCCGCCTTCACAGCGGCGCTGAGGATTGAGCAACTTGCCACCCAACCTTTGCTTGCTTTAGGCATTGCCATGGCAACATATTCGGCGCAAAACTGGGGTGCGGGCAAAATTTCCCGAATCCGTCAAGGGGTGCGTTTAACGGCTGTTTGGTCGTTTATTTTGAGTGTTTTCATGTCGCTTGCCGTACGTTATGTCGGACGTGATATGATTTCCATTTTTTTGGCTCAAGATAATAACTTCATCATCGAAACGGGAAAAACATATCTTTCCATCAGCACACTGTTTTATTTTTTCTTAGGGCTTATTTTTATTTTTCGTAACACCCTGCAGGGTATGGGCAAGGCCGTCATTCCTTTGATTGCGAGCCTGACCGAGCTTTTTGTGCGCTCCGTGGCAGCTGTTTACCTTGCAAAAATTTTAGGTTATAAAGGCATTTTTTACGCCTCACCGATTGCGTGGGTAGGCGCCATGATTGTTGTCACAACCGGCTATATTTTAACCATCAGAAACTTAAAAAAGGACTTCAAATGAAACAAGCTTCACTATCGATTATTAAAGACATCAAAAACAACCGCTTTTTAATGATACGCCACCATCGTGGCATCAACAAAGGCTTTGTCAACTTCCCCGGTGGCAAAAAGGAAGAAACGGACGAAGATATGGAAGCCTGCGTCAAGCGCGAAACAAAAGAAGAAACAGGGCTCACGATTTTGAACCCCCGATATGTCGGTGATATGGAATTTCCGACCATGGACATCAAGGTCTATGTCTATATTTCAACAGCGTTTGAAGGCACACTTTGCCCCAAAAAAGATGAGGTTGATGTTTTCTGGCAACCGGCAGATGATATTCCGTATGAAAAAATGCGCACGGCAGATGCCGACTTTTTGCCTGAAATTTTATCCGGCAAAACAGTTCATAAACGCTATTTTTATAACCCCGACGGCAGTTTGGAAAAAATTGAGGAAATATAACTTTCCTCCTTAGTGCCCTTATTCCCCCTTGCGTTCAGAATGAACGCTTCAGAGGGGGGAGGTTTGAAAGGGGGTGTCTCTATCGAATCCTCCCCCAGAAAAAGGAAGGTATGGTGGGGGTGACTTTATTGAATCCTCCCCCTCAGCGCCTTTGGCGCGAAACCGAGGGGGGAGGTACGGAGGGGGTGACTTTATCGAATCCTCCCCCTGAGCGTCAGCGGTGA
>JAFVFH010000049.1 GCA_017475525.1 Alphaproteobacteria bacterium
GGAATCTGTGCATTATCTGGAATCGATAAATGTGTCAATTGGGAACATCCACTGAAAGCATCCCAACCAATACTTGTGACAGTATCCGGAATATCAATACTTGTGATGTTTGTGCCATAAAAAGCCCATTTCCCGATTGAAGTCAAGGCACTATCTTTGGCAAACGTGATGTTTTCAAGCGCCGTTCCGCTAAAGGCATCTTGATCTAGTGAAGTTACGCCTTTACCGATATGAACTTCTGTCAGATTGGTGCATCCGTGACATCCCAAACTTCCTGATGTCACCGAATCTGGAATTGTGAGTGATGTGAGATATTGATTCCCATGAAAAGCTCCAACTCCAATACTTGTAACTGTTTCTGGTATTTCAATACTTTTAATCGGCGTTCCCAAAAAAGCCCATTTCCCGATTGAAGTCAAGGCACTATCTTTGGCAAACGTGATGTTTTCAAGCGCCGTTCCTCTAAAGGCATCTTGATCTAGTGAAGTAATCCCGTCTTCAATCACAACGGAAGTTGCTTCCTTATATCCGCCGTTTGAAGCCGAACCTGTACCGGAAATTGTCAATGTCTTTGTATCTTCATCATAATCATACGAAGGTGCTGCCATTGATTGACCTGTTGCGAGGAAAACACTCAGGCATAGGGTTGTTAAATATTTGCTCTTCATTTCTTAAACTCCTTTTTCAATCATCAATATCAAAAAAACCATCTTGAAAAATCTCAAAATGGAGGAGCTGATAAACTGCTAAGACTCAGTTTTTCTTATTCGTCACACAAAGTATGCTTATATCGAAAACTCCTCTTTGAAAGGAGCGATGCCTTAGTCGTGCTTATCAAACACCGCAACCATTTTGGTTACATTTATTATTTTGCCACATCAAAGGCAAAAAGTCAAAGAAAAAATAAAAAGAGCCTTGATTTTTCTTCAAAGCTCTTTTTGTATCAAAAAACTGGAGTGTTTATTTGATAAACGGCAGAGAGTTTTCGAGATCTTCCGGCGTGTTGATGTCAGCCGGTGCCTCATCAATCAATTTGATTTTATCAATGATTTTGGCACGTATCACCATACCGTTTTCAAGCGCACGGAGTTGCTCCAATTTTTCTCTGTTTTCCAAAACCCCGGTCGGAAGCGACACCATTTTTTGTAAAGAAGAGGCTTTGAAAACATAAATCCCGATGTGATAATAAAGGTCTTGATTTTTGCATTTTTCGGGATCTCTTGTATAAGGCGCGGTCGCACGTGTAAAATACAAACACCTGCCTTCTGTTTCACCTTCTTTCAAACCCATCACGATTTTAACAACATTCGGGTTCGTTTTGTCTTCTTCGTTTTTGATAATCATACCGCAAGTTGCAATGTCGCAATCTGTTTTTTGAACCATTTCAATCAAGGGCAGGCAAACGGCAGGATCAACGTTTAAATTGTCGCCCTGAAAATTAACAACGACATCATATTTTGTGCCTTGCGGGTCTAAAACTTTAAGCGCGGCGGCGATTCTGTCCGTACCGCTCGGCAAATTCGGGTCTGTTAAAACCGCTTGTCCGCCGAATTTTTCAACCTCATCAACAATTTTCTGATCACCGGCGGCAACAGCAATATCCGTTTTGCCTTTCATCGCTTTTTCAACGTTTTCATACACTCTTTGAACGAGTGTTTTGCCGTTGATGTTCAAAAGCGGTTTGTTCGGCAATCTTGTTGCAGCCAATCTGACCGGCATCATTGTAATAACATTTGTCATATATTTTCTCCTATAAAAGTTTAAGTGCTTGGTTAATTCTGTTTAATGTCTCGATTTTGCCTAAAATCACGGCGAGCTCCGTCGCACCGCCCGGCGTTGTTTCTTTGCCTGAGAGCGCAATTCGAACTGGGTATAAAATTTGCCCGTTTTTAAGCCCTTCTTTTTCTGCCAAAGCCTTGAGCTCGGCAAAGAGATTTTCGTTTGTCCACACATCAACACCCCTTAAAACCTCAAGCGCTAAAGCAAGTGAGTTTTTGGCGATGATTTCATCCGTCTTCATCTTTTTGTTTTGATAAAGCGCGGTGCTGTATTGAGGCAATTTTTCAATAAAATCAACATTTTCCGCAATTTGAGCAAGTGTTTCGACACGCGGTTGCAAAACTGTGCTTAAAAACTCTAAATTAACCTTGCGTGTCAAACATTTTGCATAATAGGGTAGGGCGAGCTCATGGAATTTTTGAGGTTCTAAGGCTCTGATATAATAGCCGTTCATCCATGTGAGCTTTGTACTGTCAAAAATAGCAGGTGACTTATTTAAGCGCTCAGCCGTAAAAACTTTTTTGAGCTCATCTAAAGAAAAGATTTCCTGTTCGGTACCGGGGTTCCACCCTAAAAGGGCAATATAGTTTAAAATTGCTTGGGGCAAATATCCTTTTTGAACCAAATCTTGGAACGAGGCGTCGCCGTTGCGTTTTGAGAGCTTGTGTTGCGCATCTTTCATTACGGGCGGCACGTGCACATAAATCGGCGGCGTCCAACCGAAAGCCTCATAAATCAGGTTGTATTTCGGCGTTGAAGAAATATATTCATTGCCCCGCACAACATGCGAAATTTGCATCAAATGGTCATCAATCACATTGGCAAAGTTGTAGGTCGGCAACCCGTCAGATTTTAACAAAACGCCTTCGTCAAGCTCGTCATAATCAATTTCAATCTTGCCGTAAACCACATCTTCAAAAACAGAAGTCCCTTTTTTGTTGATGTTTTGACGCACAACAAACGATTCGCCGTTTGCAATGCGTTTTTTGGCTTCACTTAAAGGAATATGTTTGCACGGGTCATCAAATTTAACCGGCACGGCATTTTCATCCTCGTCTTCGCTTTCGTTTTCATCATGTTTGCAAAAACAATAGTGCGCTCCGCCGAGCTCAACGAGCTTGTGGGCATATTGCCCGTAAATATCTTTGCGCTCAGATTGCACATAAGGCCCGAAATTTCCGCCGATATCGGGACCTTCATCCCAGTTCATTCCGACCTCTTTTAAGGTCGCATAAATAATATCGGTTGCGCCTTCGACATAACGCTTTTGATCGGTGTCTTCAATACGCAAAATAAAATCACCGCCCAGAGATTTGGCAATCAAATATTCATAAAGTGCTGTTCTTAAATTGCCGATATGCATATATCCGGTCGGCGACGGCGCAAAACGTGTTCTTGCTTTCATTAAAATTTCCTTACTTTTTTTAATTTTTCTTCATCATAAAGCAATTTTATTTCAATGCAAGGGTTTTTATGTAAAGTCGCACAATCATATTGCATATTTTTTTATCTTTTTCTTGACTTTTAAAAAAATGATATTAAAAATAAGACCGCTAGCAAATTAGAGGATTCGCAAACCCTCCTAAAATCGATTTTAAGGAACGTTATGTCTGATAAAGAAAATCAAGA
>JAFVFH010000007.1 GCA_017475525.1 Alphaproteobacteria bacterium
ACCGTTTTATTGCTTGAAGCTTCAAGCAATATTTTGCTTTTTAGAGATTTATCCGTCCATATTTTGTTTTTCTTTATCAGTTTGGGGCTTCTTGTCAGCTTATATGCCGTATTTATTGCGGACAGTGCCGTTTTGGAAGAAAACGTTGCTTTTGTGGTGCCGATTATCGGACTCATTTATTTGTTTTTAAGCTTTGTTTCTCAGCCGAATTTGAACAAAAATCAAGGCGCACTTTTGGCTGCTTTTTGTGTGGTCGGGTTGATTGAACAGATGGCTCTTAATTTATTTTTGGCACTCAATTTTTCGTTTGTTTTTACGCTCGTGCTTGTGTTGATGTTGGCAGGATCATATTTTTTGATGTTTGCGGAATATACTGAAGACAGGCGTATGGAAAGTGTTGAGGGTTTGAAAAAAATGTCGGACAATGTCGAAAACATTATCAAATCTTCGCCGTTTCCGATTTTGATTTCAAAACTCAAAAACGATACGCTTGTTTTTGCAAACCAAAACGCCCTAAAGCTTTTCGGTATAAATGTGTCTGAGCTGTCAAGATACCATTTTAAGGATTTCTTTGTTGATGCCGACAACAGAAAGCTGTTGCTCGAAAGGTTGGAGCACAATCGGCAAGTGCAGGATTTTGAAATTTTGGTCAAGACAATGTTCACTTCAACGCCCTTTTGGCTCATGGTTTCGGCAAATGTGATTGAATATAAGGGAGATATGGTGCTCTATTGTGCATTCCAAGATATTACGAGCCGAAAAGAGCGTGAAAAGATGTTGCAAAATCAAGCGAGCAGAGATCCGCTGACTTCAATTTATAACAGGCGGTATTTTGAAAGTGTTGTACCTGAAAAAATTAAGCAAGCGCATAAGCAAAAGCAAGATTTTGCGCTTTTGATGATTGATGCCGACCATTTTAAGAATATTAATGATCAATACGGGCATAAAATCGGCGATAAGGTGTTGATGGAACTGGCACATGTTGTGGAGCGCAGTGTGCGTCCGGATGATGTTGTGGCACGCTATGGCGGTGAGGAATTTGTTGTGTTTTTGGCAAATGTTGATTCAAAAACTGCCGTTTTGGTTGCAAAACGCTTAAAAGATGCCATTTCAAATGCCGTGGTTTACAACGAAAGCGGAGCACCCGTTTCATGGACGGTGAGTATCGGGGTCGCGCCTTCGGGGGTTTCCGATGAGGTCGGCACAATGATCAAAATGGCAGATGATGCTATGTATTTGGCAAAAAACAAAGGCAGAAACAGGGTTGAGGAATATGATGAGAAAGAAGTTGAGCGCTTGACGAACAGGCTTATGCCACGTGAGGAGATGCACCCTGTTTTGGCGCTTGAAGATAATGAAGAAATATCACTTTTAGATGATGTAGATCTCGGACATTTGTTGAAAGAATAAAAAAATGGGTTGTGAATTTTATCAAAACTGCGGAGGCTGTGTGTCAAGAGAGCTTGATTTAGAAACCTACCGGCGACAAAAAGAGATTAAAGTTAAATCTTTTTTGAAAGAAAAATTAAAAATTCCGGAAGAGGTTTGGCAACCGCCTCTTTTTATGAGTGACGGTTCGCGCAGGCGTGCGGCTTTTGCCTTTGAGTTCAAAAAAAACAAGCTCGTTTTCGGGTTTAACGAGAACAGAAGCAACCAAATTATTGATGTTGAAAAATGTTTGATGCTCAGCAAAAAAATGAGCGATGAACTTTCGGCTTTAAGAGCGCTCACTTTGGCGCTTTGTGAGATTGTCGGACAGAAAAAACTCAAAGGGAAAAAGTTTGAAAAGGTGCAAATTTTAAGCGGTGATTTGCAAGTTTTGGAAGCTCAAAACGGTTTAGATGTTGTGTTGGAAACTCAAATTGAACTTTTACTTGAGCACAGAATGGAAATTTGTGATTTTATGAACGCTCATGACAACTTTATTCGATTTTCCTGGCGTAAAAAGCATACCTATGAGGCAGAACCGATTTTAGAAAAAACAAAGCCGTTTATCAAAATAGGCGGGATTGATGTTTTTGTGGCGCCCGGAGATTTTTTACAAGCCTCGAAAGAAGGTGAACAAGCTCTTGTTAAACTTGTTTTGGACGGGGTTGGCGATACCAGAGGAAAAATGGCTGATTTGTTTTGCGGGATAGGCACATTTTCTTATGCGCTTTCGGCCTTGAAAGGTGCAAAGGTTTTGGCCGTTGATGTGAGTAAATCCCTTTTAAAAGGATTTCAAAACTCAATTGACAGGCAGATGATTCAAAACATCGAAATTGAACAAAAAAATCTGTTTTTATATCCCTTAACAAAAGAAGAACTTGAGGGATTTGATGTGATTGTGTTTGACCCGCCGAGGGCGGGGGCAAAAGCGCAAGTTAGTCAAATCTGTTCGATACCGCAAGAAAAAAGACCTTGCAAAATCGTGGCTGTCTCGTGCAACCCCGAAACCTTTGCAAACGATGCTAAAATGCTCGTTGATGCCGGATACAAGTTAGAAAAAATCACGATGGTCGACCAGTTTGTTTATTCTGATCACAGTGAAATTGTTGCGGTGTTTACAAATGAAAAATAAACGGATATAGTTAAAAAAAACAGTATGAAACGGAGAAAATATATGAAAGCAAAATTATCACTTTTATTGTTGCCTTTGTTGGCAGGATGCGTGGAATATATGGAGGAGGTCGAAAGCGATTTTACGGCTTGTCCGAAAGTTGAAATCAGGCAAGAAGATAAAGCCATTGTGCAAAAAGGTGGCGGTTATGATTTGTTTAAAATCGAGATGGTCGGTTATAACGGACATTGTTATTTTGACGAGCGTGTTCAAAAAGACAAAGCTGTTGTTGCGCCGAAGTTTAAAATCACACGTTTGAGCAACACAAACGTTGAAGATGTGCATTTTTCATATTATTTAGAAACATACGAGGGGCCGACAAGATTTTTGGGGAAAAAGACTTATTTCGCTTTAGTTCGAATGCCGAAGGGTTCGTTTGAAAGCTATTATACCCCCGATGGCGGAGAACTTTCCGTTCCGGCGGGAAAATATGATTTTGAGATGTTTGCCGGTTTGAATGCGACACTGCAAGACAGCGAATATAAAGTAAAGTAAAGGGATTTAACGATGGATAAAAAGGTTTTGATGGCAAATGCCGTGCGATTTTTGAGCGTTGATGCAATCAATAAGGCAAATTCGGGGCATCCGGGGATGCCACTCGGAATGGCTGATGTGGCAACAGTTTTGTTTGCAAAGTTTTTGAAATTTAATCCGCATGCGCCAAGGTGGTTCGACAGAGACAGATTTGTGCTTTCTGTCGGACACGGTTCGATGCTTCTATATTCACTTTTATATTTGACAGGGTTTGATGATATCACCCTTGAGGATATTAAAAACTTTCGTCAGCTTCATGCTAAAACGGCAGGACATCCGGAATTTGGAAATTTAGCCGGTATTGATATGACAACGGGCCCTTTGGGACAGGGAATTTCTTCGGCTGTCGGGATGGCTTTGGCGGAAAGAATCGTGAATGCCAAGTTCGGTGATAAATATTGCAATCACTTTACGTATGTGATTGCAGGTGACGGGTGTTTGATGGAAGGGATTTCGGAGGAAGCCGCCTCAATTGCCGGACACTTAAAATTAAACAAGCTTATTGTTTTTTGGGATAATAACAATATCACGATTGACGGCACGGTAGCTGATGCAAGCTCGGTTAATCAGGCAAAGCGTTTTGAGGCAATGGGGTGGAATGCGATTGAAATCAACGGACATGATTTTTTAGAGATTGAAAATGCGATTTTGAGCGCACAAAAATCTGATAAACCGACGATCATTGCCTGCAAGACAACCATCGGTTTCGGCTCACCGAATAAGTGCGGAACATCAAAATGTCATGGTTCGCCTTTAGGTGAAGATGAGACAATTTTGATGAGGAAAAATTTGGGTTGGAAATACGGGGAATTTGAGATCCCTGATGAGGTCTTAAAAGCTTGGCGTGAAACAGGGCTGCGCTCAGATGAAGAATATGCGCTTTGGCAAAGAAATGTCGCCGGAAATAAAGCTTTTGAAGATTATATCAACGATGTTTTGCCTTCTTCGTGGAACAAAGATTTAAACGCTTTGAAACAAAAAGCCATTGCCGAGCAAACGAAAGTTGCCACGCGTAAAGCTTCGCAAATGTGTTTGGAAGAAATCGTGAAAAATGTGCCACAGATGGTTGGAGGTTCTGCCGATTTGGCAGCTTCGAACCTGACGCTGACGAGTTATTCTAAAACAATTAAGCCAAATGAATATGACGGCAACAACATTAAATACGGTATCAGGGAACATGCGATGGGAGCTATGATGAACGGGCTCGCTTTGCATGGCGGGGTGATACCGTTCGGCGGAACGTTTTTTGTGTTTTCGGATTATATGCGTCCCTCAATGAGGCTTGCGGCATTAATGGGGATTCGTGTGATTTATGTTTTAACCCACGATTCAATCGGGGTTGGCGAGGACGGACCGACGCATCAGCCGGTTGAGCATTTGGCTTCTTATCGTGCAATGCCAAATATTTATACCTTCAGACCCTGTGATGTGGTGGAAACGGCTGAAAGTTGGGAAATTGCTTTGGCAAGTGAGCGGACACCTTCTATTTTAGCCCTTTCAAGGCAGAATCTGCCGATGCTCAGAACATCTTCAAAAGAAAATTTGAGTGGTAAAGGTGCGTATGTTATCAAAGACTGCGAAGGGGAGCGCGATGCAACGATTATTGCGACGGGTTCAGAGGTTTCGTTGGCTGTTGAGGCGCAAGAAAAACTCAAAGAAAAAGGGATTCGGGTTGCGGTTGTTTCGATGCCTTGTATGGAGCTTTTTGATATGCAACCGCAAGAATATCAAAGAAAAGTTTTGGGTGATGCACCACGTGTGGCTGTTGAGGCGGCAACAACATTCGGTTGGGACAAATATGCCGATGCAACAGTCGGAATGGAAACATTCGGTGCTTCAGGTAAGGGGGCAGATGTTTATGAATTTTTTGGTATAACGGTTGATGAAATTATCAAAAAGGTTGAAAAACTGCTCATTTTAAAATAAGCTCAGAGCAATATTAACGTTTTAATTTGAAGGAAAAATAATATGGCCGGTAGTATCAATAAGGTTATTTTGGTGGGCAATTTGGGCGCTGACCCGAGAGTGGCAAACACACAAAACGGCGCAAAAATCGTGAATTTTAGTTTGGCGACTTCCGACAGATGGCGCGATAAAGCAACCGGTGAAATGAAAGAACGCACGGAATGGCATCGTGTGGTGATTTTTAATCCGCAACTTGCCGAAACGGCAGAGCGTTATTTGCACAAAGGCTCAAAGGTTTATATTGAAGGGCAATTGCAGACAAGACGCTATCAAGACAGCAACGGGCAGGAAAAGTTCACAACGGAGGTTGTGTTGCAAAATTATGCCGGAACGCTTGTGATGCTTGACTCAAAAGGTGACGGAGCTTCTGTCGGCGCTGAAGATCCGTTTGCTTCATCTGCTTCGGGTTGGGATTCAGGTGCGGCTGCTGCAGCGCCGGCGGCTGATTTGGATGATGACATCCCATTTTAAAAACCGCGTATAATGGCTAACTAATACAGACGCCCTTCTTCGCGTTCGGTCATGTACCAAAATGTACTACTGCCTTCGCGCTTAGCCCAAGTGTCTTATTATTTAGCTCATTCTCCGCGGTTTTACAAAAATATATAACAGCTAAGTGTGCTATTAAAGCACATTTTTTATTTTTTCTTTGACATTTTTATGAAAGTCAGGCATAATTGAAAATGTAACCGAGTTGGTTACGGTGTCATCAAAGCACATATAGTCATTACTCCTTTTCAAAGAGGAGTTGTTGAGATAAGCATATTTGATATGGCGAATAAGACAGGCTGTGACTATGCAGTTTTGATGCTCCTCCATTTTGAAATTTTCAAGGTGGATTTTTTTTATTTGATAAATTGGAGAATGTGTATGAATAAAAATGATAAAGAAGCGGTGTATGTGCGCGAAGGCGCAACACCGAAGGTTAGATCCCTTGATGACCTGACGCGTTGCGCAGGTCAAGGGATGACAATGAAAGAACGCGGGCGGGAGAATAGGTATGAATAAAAAAAATATGAAGAGATTTGGAAAAAATGTTGTCACCCTCTCCAATCCTCTCCCCTCAAGGGCGAGGCTTCAAAAAGATAATGGGCG
>JAFVFH010000050.1 GCA_017475525.1 Alphaproteobacteria bacterium
ACGAACGTTTAAATCAACCATTTTTTTACAAATTTTTCATTTTTTTGGCAAAATAAGCTAAACGCTTTCATCTGTTAGTTTATCTTTGTATTTTTTTGCTCCCTGTTTTGGCAAGTTTCCGTCCACTTTGGCTGACTATTTAAACGTTGGTTTAAATGCAACATTTATGCTCATGAATATTGATAATAAAGCAATATGCACAAAACTGTGAAGTAATGCTATTTTATTGTTTTTTTCTACAATTGGTTGATATATACTCTCCTTCATGAAGAAATTGACCCGATATATCTCAGGACAAATCACAAGCGGATTTCTGCTTGTGGTGTTTTCGCTTCTTGCAATGCTATGGCTCACTCAATCGTTGAGATTTGTTGAAATGGTCACAAATAAGGGCTTACCTTTAAGGCTTTTTGTAGAACTTACGTCGCTTTTGATGCCTCAGCTTTTTGCGGTGCTTTCCCCTATTGCGCTTTTTGCCGCCGTGTTGTTTGTTTATAACCGATTGCTTTCAGACCGTGAACTTGTGATTATGCAGGCTGCGGGTATCAGTCCTTTGAGAAATGCCGCATCCGTTTTTGTGATGGGGATTTTGCTCTCATTTTTCAGCATCTACGTGCAAAACTTTGGGATTCCACAAGCCGAAGGCGCTTTCAGGCGTCTTGAATGGGAGGTCAAAAATAATGTGTCGCATTTGATGTTTCGAGAAGGTGAATTTACAAATTTAAAGACAAATTTGACCGTTTTTATCACCAAGCACGAAACAGATGGCTCTGTTTCAGGTATTTTAATTTCAGATGAAACGAAGCCTGACCAAAAAGTAACTTTATCGGCCGAAAAAGGCAGAATTATGTATGAAGACGAACACCCGCATATCATTTTAGTCAACGGCTCAAGGCAAGAAATAGATTTGGAAAGCGGTCGCTTTTCTTCGCTCAACTTTTCGCGTTATTCCGTTGATTTGGGCGGGTTTGGCAAAGGCGGTTTAAAGCCGGCAAACGTGAGAGAAAAATCGCTCAAAGAATTGCTCTCGGCAAATCAAAACTCTCAGCTCTCTCAAGCCGATAAACGCAAATATATTGTTGAAGGCAACAGGCGAATCATCACGCCGTGGTATAATTTGGTTTTTGCTCTCATCGCCTGCACCGGACTTTTAATCGGCAATTTTAACAGACGCGGACAGACCAAAACGATTGCGCTTTCCGTCTTTTTTATGATTTTAACTTTGGGACTTGATTTGATTTTTACAAATTTAGCCGGTCGTTCGCTTTATTTTTTGCCGTGTTTATATATGAACTGTTTATTGCCGTTCGCGGTATGTATTTATTTGCTTGTGTTTTACAATCCGTTTGTTTGGGCAAAGTTTAAAAATCGATATAAGGTGACTTTTCATGCAGCGTAATTTCATTTTTATATGTACATTTTTGATGTGTGTTTCTTCAACCGTTCAAGCCGAACCGGTTGCAGGTGAGATTACCACACGAGAAACCAGAAAAACCCCCTATGTCGTATTGGAACCGAAACAAAATATTGCGGACATCTTTCATATCTCAGGCACAAAAACTGATGAGGAGCCTGATGTTTATTTTGACGCTGACGAGCTCATCACAAACCAAAAAGAAAAGACGATTGAGGCTTTGGGTGATGTCGTCATTCGGCGCGAAGGGCTCACACTTTATACGGACAAACTCATTTATAATCAACAAGATGACACGATTCATGCCGTCGGAAATGTTGTATTGACGGAGCCTGACGGCATCAAAATTTATTCGGACAAAGTTGATCTCACGGGTAAGCTTACTCAGGCCGAGATGATACATATCAGAGCTATTATGCGCGATGAAAGCAAACTTTGGGCGGAATATTTTAAGAAAAAAGAAAATGATAATAAGATCATGAAATATGTGACCTTTACACCTTGTGATTGCTGTGAGGAAAACGGTGGCAAAGCACCGTTGTGGCGGATAAGGGCTCGCAAAGTGACGCATGATGCGGCAAATAAAAATATGAACTATAATGACGCTTTTTTGGATTTTAAGAATGTGCCTGTTTTATATTCGCCGTTTTTATCGCATCCGGATCCGAGTGTTAAGCGCAGATCAGGATTTATGCCGCCCAAAATTAAAAGCAGCAGCTATTTGGGGGCAGCAGCTCAAATTAACTATTTTTGGGACATATCCGAACATTCCGATATTTTGTTTTCGCCGACATTTTCAACCGATAAGGGTGTGCTGTGGGGCGGTAAATATCGTTCTTATTTTCAAAAAGGCTATTTCGAAGCCGAAGGAACATATTTAAACGATGATCATTCGGACAGGCCGACAAACAGAGGCAATTTATTTGCTTACGGTCGTTATGAAATCGACGATTTATGGGTGGCTTCAACCCATTTAAATTACGCTTCCGATTCTCTTTATTTGAAAGAACTTTCTTTGCCGAAAGACAATGAGGCTTGGCTAACTTCTGATGTGACACTTGAGCGTTTTAATTTCAGGGATTATACTTCTATTCAAGCATATTATTACAGGCTTATCAGCTATGACTTAAAAGAAAAAGATGCCGATGAATACGACCGCTTAAAATATAACAAACCATTTGTGGCACCCTTGGTGGAAGCAGAGTTTATTTCAGATCCGAACAGCATCGGGGCTTATTACAAAAATGATATCAGTTTTGCTTCTTTGTATCACTCTAACGGTCAGCAATCGCAACGTGCAACAATGATTAACTCGTGGAATTTGCCATGGACGAGCCACTTTGGTGAACGATATAAAATTGTGGCATCCGTTAAAACAGATGCTTATCATGTCGAAGAATATCAATATGATTTAAATAAAAAAGATTATCACGGCAACCCTGTTCGTGTTTTTCCGCAACTCGGAATTGAATGGAAATTACCGTTTGTCAAGGCAACCGACACGTCACGTCAGATTTTAGAACCCGTGGTGGTTGGTGTTTTGGCACCAAACGGCGGAAACAAATCCGATAAAATCCCGAATGAAGACAGCCAAGATGCACATTTTGAAGACACCAACGTGCTTGATTTGGACAGATTTTCGGGTTATGACAGGAATGATAACGGAAGCAGAATCAGCTATGGATTTAACTGGAATACGTATGGCAATATTATGGGACGGACATCGGCATTCTTGGCGCAAAGTTACCAATTTAATAACAACACCACTTTTGCTCAAAACACCGGAAGCACCGGACATCTATCCGACTATGTCGGGCGTATTTATGCCGCACCGGCGGATTATTTGAATTTGACATATCGTTTCAGGCTTGACCGTAATGATTATAAATTAAGGTATAATGAGCTCGCAACGCGGCTTGGAACTAATATGTTGAATTTGTATGTTTCATATATATATCTGCAAAAAAACAAATATGCCTCGGAAACACTTTCGGAGAGAAAAGAACTTTATACGGCTGTGAGCGCTGCTTTGACACGTGATTGGTCGCTCAATGTTTATAACAGACAAGACTTGTCACGCGGAGGTGGTTCGCTAGAGCATGGCGGAAATTTGGTTTATGAAGACGAATGTTTTATGTTTATAACAAATGTTAAAAAATATAATTCAAGTGATCCGGATTTGGATGATTCTTATGAATTTACATTCTCGTTTTACTTGAAAACTTTGGGTGGATTAGGTTCTTAATTTTCTGGAGAAAAAAATGAAATCTATGATTTTTTTAGTTATTCTTTTACTTTCTGTTCAAGCAAAAGCTCAAGACATTTCTGCCGGCAACTTAGATGCCGCGGCAAGAAGTGCTAAAGCGACATCTATTATGTTTGCCGCGCCGCAAGATGAGGAAGAAGCGGCGCGCGCACGATATGAGGCAGAGATGAGGGCAAGAGAGGCTTATGAAGCCGAAATGAGAAAAAGAGAAGAAGAAATCAGACGAATGGAGGAAGAACGCCGTCGTGCTCTGCGTCCCGTCAATCTGTTTGGGAATACATTGAAAATCTATGCTGTCATAAACGGCGATGTTTTAACAAGCCGAGATATGCAGGACAGAGCTAATGCGTTTGTTGCTACAACGCAAATTCCGATTACATCGAAAAACAGGGAAATTGTTTTGGAACGCGTGTTTCAAGGCGCGATTGATGAAAAAATAAAGCTTCAGGAAGCAAGCAAAAAAGGAATTAAAATCACGGCAAAAGAACTTGAAGAAGGCGTGAAAAACTTTGCACAGTCAAATGGAATTTCCTTGTCGGAATTTAGAGCGATGCTTAATCAGGCACAAGTTGATGAAAAAGTTTTCTTAAACCAGATGAAAGCAGAAATGGCTTGGGGGCGTTTGGTGCAGATGAAAGCCGCTCAAAACCTTAAGGTTTCAAGGAGCGATATTCAAAGGGTGATGGCTGGCATTACAAAAGACGCCAAAAAGCAAAAATTTATGGTTTCGGAAATTGTTATTGCAAAAAAAGATGCCAAACATATTGGAGAACTCGTTCAAACTTTGCGCGAAGATCCGCGATTTGAGCTTTATGCCATGCAATTTTCACAAAGTCCGACAGCCAAAAACGGCGGACATTTAGGTTGGGTCAGCAGTGAGCAATTGCCTGAAAAACTAAGTGCCGTATTGAAAAATATGAAGGCAGGCGGAATTTCAAACCCAATTGCCGTCGGCTCGGATTATTATATTTTGAAACTTGAGCAAAAATATATGCCGGGGGTGGATAAGATGCCCGAACCGAACGAAAAAGAAATCAGAAAAATGCTCGAAAATAAAAAGATTGAGGAAATTGCCAGCAAATATTTGCGCGATTTGAGAAACAAAGCCATTATTGAGCGGAAGGCTTAAATGATTTTTACGAAAACTTTAAGGCAAACTGTTGAAGAACATGGTCTGATGGCCAAAAAAGCACTCGGGCAAAATTTTTTGCTTGATCAGAATGTGACCGACAAAATTATCAGACTGTCGCTTGAAAAACAAAGCCTTAAAGATTTAAGTAATTTTGATGTTTTAGAAATTGGCCCCGGTCCGGGGGGACTGACACGTGCAGTTTTAGCCCAAAAGCCCAAAAGCTTGACAGTGATTGAAATGGACGAGCGTTGCATTGAGATTATGAATGAGCTGAAATTGACAGCACCCTGCCCGATGGAAATTTTAAATGCCGATGCCTTAAAGTTTGATATTGCACATCTCAAACCTCAAAAATTGCAGATTGTAAGCAATTTGCCGTATAATATATCTGTCCCGCTTTTAACAGGTTGGCTTCAAAATACAGACAAAATTGAAGCGATGACATTGATGTTTCAAAAAGAAGTGGCTGACCGGATTTGTGCCCCCATCAAAACAAAGGACTATGGCAGATTATCTGTTTTAGCGCAGCTTGTGTGCGATGTGCAAAGGCTGTGGACATTAAACCCCGAATGTTTTGTGCCGGCACCAAAAGTGCAATCGACAGTGCTTTTGTTTAAACCCCTAAAAAACAGGCCGACAAATGATGTTTTGCAAAAGGTTGAAAAACTCACAATGGCGGCTTTTTCGCAACGGCGAAAGATGATCAGACAGAGTTTGAAAAATGTTAAAGATTTAGAAAATTTATGCTTAAAAGCAGGTGTTTCTTTGACGGCGCGCGCTGAAGAAATCACACCGCAGCAATATTTATTGATGGCCATGGGCTGATTTTTCAAAAGGACGTTAAAATGTATTGGCTCGGAATATTTATTGCTTTTATCAGTCCTTTTTCTCATGCCGTGTCAAATATTTTTGATTCTTATGTCGTCGGCGATATATTCAAGAAACTGCCTACGACTATTTTTTATATGTCCCTCACGAATTTTATCGGTCTCATTTTTTTATTTTGCTTCGGCTCTATCACGTTTTTACCGGCGCAAGCCTATCCCTTTCTTTTCATCGTTGCTGCGATAAACGTGTTATATTTGTTTCCATATTTTGCCGCACTCAGAGTTTCAGACACATCTGTTGTTGCCGCGTTATTCTCGCTTGAAAAAGTCTTTGTGCCTTTTTTTGCTTATTATTTTCTTCGAGAGATTTTATGCGTATCTCAATATATAGGACTTTTTTTGATTGTTTTGGCATCAATGGTCTTAAATTTAAAAAATGCTCGCTCATTGAAATTTGATAAAGGATTTTATTTGATGCTTTTAACCGCATTTCTTCTCTCTTTTGAAGGCATTTTATATAAAAAACTTTTGGCTTATGCGGATTGGATGAATGTTTCATTTTGGTGTTCTTTGTGCGGATTTCTTCTGTGTTTTACATTTTTTATGTTCAAACCGACCCGCAAAGACATTTTGAAAAATAAGGCTGTTTATCAAAAAAACTTTTCAAAATTTTTTGTGATGGAATTGTTTGATCAAATCGGTTATTTTGCGCCGATTTGCGCCCTTTCGTTTATTCCTGTCGTTGTTGAAACGGGGATTTCTGCGACGCAACCGCTTTTTGTTGCTCTTGACATATTCATTTTAAATCAAATTTTCCACTGCCATTTTAATGAAGACCTGCAATTGCGGAATATCATCAAAAAGATTATTTGCTATGTTTTGATTATACTTGGAACATATTTAATGGTTAGATGAAGAACCATCCGGCTAACGCCGGAGGTATCTAAAGTTCCCTCCAAGCTGCGCTTGCCAATCCGACTGAAAGTCGGCTTGGAATTCGCTTTCCACCGGCTGACGCCAGTGGTTTGCGCATTTGATGTTATCATAAAAAACATATTTTTTGAATTTTTTGCTTGATTTTGGAAAAAAGATTGGTTATAAGTGAGCTCACCGACCGATGGACGCTTAGCTCAGCTGGAAGAGCATCTCGTTTACACCGAGAGGG
>JAFVFH010000051.1 GCA_017475525.1 Alphaproteobacteria bacterium
AAAGAAAACGGCGTTTTTCCGTGGGCAAAAGATTATGATGACGCCAAACCGATTTTCAAAAAAGCCGTTGATTTGGGTATCAATTATTTTGATACGGCAAATGTTTATCAAATGGGAACATCGGAAGAAATTACCGGTCGCTTGATTAAAAATTTCGGTTTAAATCGTGATGAGATTGTGGTGGCAACCAAAGTACACTTTGATATGCGCCCCGGTCGTCCTAACGGCGGCGGTTCTAGTCGTAAAAATATTTTGGCTGAAATAGACCACAGCTTAAAGCGTTTGGGGCTTGATTATGTTGATTTGTATCAAATTCATCGTCTTGACCATAATACGCCGATGGAAGAAATTATGGAAGCTTTACATGATGTGGTAAAAGCAGGTAAAGCACGTTATATAGGTGCTTCTACAATGTTTGCATGGGAATTTGAACGCTTGAATAATATCGCGGAAACTCATGGTTGGACGAAGTTTGTTTCTATGCAAAATCAATACAATTTGATTTATCGTGAAGAAGAGCGTGAAATGATGCCGCTTTGTCAAGACCGTAAGATTGCCGTTGTGCCGTGGTCGCCGCTTGCAGGTGGAAGATGCACGCGTCCATGGGGCGTGCAAACCGAGCGTTCCAAAATTGACGATGTTTCGCCTCAGGTTTGGACGACGCCGGAGCAAGATAAAAAAGTTGTTGATGCGCTTCAAGAAGTGTCTAAAAAGAACGGAAATACAATGGCGCAAAATGCCTTGGCTTGGATGCTTTCTAAACCTTATGTCACCGCACCGATTGTCGGTTCAACCTCTCCGAAACACTTGGAAGAAGCCGTTAAAGCTTTGGATATTAAATTATCCGATGAAGAAATTAAGGCTTTGGAAGCACCTTATGTCCCGCATATCAAAACCGGAGCATTTTAATGACAATACTGAAAATTAAGGAAAGGAAACACTCATGAAAAAACAAATTTTAGCTATGGCAACAGCATGTATGGTCAGTTTAGCGACGCAGGCTGCCGAAGTGCCTTTTGTAACACTTAACAACGGCACAAAAATTCCCCAGTTTGGTTTGGGAACCTATCATTTAGCCGAAGGTGATGAAGCTTATCATTCGGTATTAACAGCACTTAAAAACGGTTATCGCCACATTGATACGGCGCATGCTTATCAAAACGAACGTTCAGTAGGTAAAGCCATAAAAGACAGCGGTGTGCCGCGCGAGGAAATTTGGGTAACTTCCAAGCTTTGGCCACATGAATACGGCAAACCTGAAGCACTTGATAAAATGTTGCAACGTTTAGGTTTGGATTATATTGATTTGGTATATTTACACCAACCTATCGGAGATTATAAATCCGGATGGAAAACTTTGGAACAAGCCGTAAAAGACGGTAAAGTTAAGGCAATCGGTATTTCGGATTTTGATGCCAAAGATGAGTTGTTTGATGATATTTTAGCCTCTGCAGAAATCAAGCCGCAAATTATGCAGATTGAATGCCATCCTTATGCACAGCGTAAACATTGGCAAAAACGCTTAAAAGAAGCCGGAATTGCCCAAGAAAACTGGTTCCCGTTGGGTGGTCGTGAAAGCAATGGTGAAATTTTGCGAGATAAGACATTAAATGAAATCGGCAAAGCCCATAACAAAACGGCGGCGCAAGTAATTATTCGCTGGCATTTGCAAGAAGGTTTTATTGTGATTCCGGGAACTTCAAATCCGGACTATATTAAAGAAAATATAGATGTATTTGATTTTGAACTGACAGATGAAGAAATGGAAAAAATCCGCGCACTTGACAAAGAAAAACGCTATTTTACCATGCCATACGAACAACAAGTTGAGTTTTTAGGAAGTTGGCAACCTGCAGACTAAAGGTCGTATTGATAAAAAGATAAAGAAACAAAATATAATACTTAATCATTCGTTTGCAATATGTGGAGTATTTTAAACATATTCTTGCAAACGAGTGATTTTGATATACACTCCATTATAATCAATAAAAGGATTTTACCATGAAAAAGTGTGTCAAAGAAACGCTTGTGAAAACGGATGCATATTGGAATAAGCAAAAGCTTAATCCTATTCATATTGATCACCCGCAAATCACGGTGTTGAGAATTACTATTCCTGCCGGTGAAAAGTTAGCTGTGCATAAGCATCCTATTTTGAATATCGGGTATTTGACAAAGGGTGAATTAACGGTTCGTTCGGAAAATGGCGAAACGTTGGTTTTAAGAGCGGGAGATCCGATTGTAGAGTTGGTTGATGTTTGGCACTACGGCGAAAGCACCGGTTCGGAAGATGCTGAAATTGTCGTGACCTATGTCGGTGATCAGGAAGCCCCTTTGAGCATTGCAAAAGAATAAAAATTTATTTCACATCAAAATCAAAATAGGTGTCGGAATAAGGCTCATTTTCAAGTGTAAAGTGCCACCATTCGGAGTCAATACCCTTAAAACCGGCATCGACCATTGCGTCATGCAAAATTTGGCGATTGTGTTTTTGCTCATCGGTTATATTTTCATAATCTGGGTGCGAAACTTCCGAAAAAAGGTCAAACGTGCCGCCCATATCGACAAACCCACCATCTTTTTTGATGATTGTCAAATCAACGGTGCTTCCTCTTGTGTGTCCTGATTTTGCCATAATGTAATTACCTTTTAGAAGGTCTGATTTTTCTAAATCGGGATAAAAAGATTTATCGCCTTCATCGGTCGGATCATTAATCCACCTCACAAAATGATTAACGGCTTTTTGGGGACGATACGAATCCCAAATCAGCAGACGATATCCTTTTTCCCGCAAATTTTCAGCGGCTTTTGCAAGTGCGACGAGGGCTTCTTTTGTTAAATAGGCATGCGGTGCTTCATAGCCGTCAATTTTGCTTCCTGTAAAGTTGTTTTCTGAATAATAGCGGATATCATAGGCGGCATCGTCAATCATGGAGCTGATTAAAGCAAATCCCGAGCTGTCGGTTGAAATTGTTTCGGCAGTTGCAGACATTGAAACCAATGATACGAAGCTCAAAATGATTAAAAATTTTTTCATATCTGTTCCTTTTTTTATCATCTTGTTTTATTGTATTTTTAGCAGATTGTTTGAGCAAGTCAACATTTTATCAGATTTATGGAAAAAATTTCTTGCTATTTAAAAAAGAGTGTGCTAATGAAAGTTTTACTTTCGGGTGTGTAGCTCAGGTGGTTAGAGCGCTACGTTCACATCGTAGAGGTCACAAGTTCGAGTCTTGTCACACCCACCAATAATAAAAAAAGATGGCTTAAAAGCCATCTTTTTTTATTATCGAACAGGTATAATTCGAACTTATGTGGCAAGTAAAGCCTCTTTTGCGGTTGTTTTTTTATTGACCGAATGATAAAAATATGATATATTTATAAGCAATAAAAAGTATTATTTTTCATCAAGGAGAACGGCCATGACGATACGTGTTGAAACAAAAGATTTTGAGCGCAACGATCACGGGTACCAGAAATATGATCCTCAAAATCAACCTCTTGTGTGTCAGTTAGATTTAGTGCGCATTTCGCAATCTGAAAATTTCTTAAATCCTACGGAAAAAGATGCCAAAGTTTATGAAAAGTTTTTTGAATACGCTTCTGAGCTTTACCAACATCATCCCGAGTGGAATTCTCCGAAATATATTGCAGAGCGCATTGATTTGCTTCAATTGTCGGGCTATGTGCCTGAAGCTTTTAAGAAATATGCTCATGAAATTGTCAAACCTCAAGAAAAAGAGCAAACACCGGCGCAAATCGCATTACAACGTTTGAAACAGCATCAGGCAACGGCATAAAACAAAACCTCTCTTAAAAAGGGAGGTTTTGTCTTAAAGTGATATTGCATTGCATATTTTTCAAGCTTGAAATGCAGATGATAAAGCCTTTATATTCAAAAAATCGATGAAACGGATTTTCAAATTCGTTTCCGAGCTTAAAATCTGCCTCATAAGCCGTCCATTTTTTGCAAAAATCGGTGGCATTTTCGCAATTTTCAAACTTCATGCGTCGTGCAACAGCCTTAAAATCGCGCTGTTCGTCTATTTTTTCAATATCAACGCCAACGGGTTCCTCATCTGTTGCAAGCACCACAAAATTGTTGCTGTGCGCCAAGCTTAAATATGCCTTTTTTGAAATGACTTTTCCTGTTTCAAGTGTTTCAAAGTCACCTCCGAAAACCTCAAAAACAAGCATTCTCCCCACCAAAAATTGCAAGGCGTGCATTTCATCTTTGATTTTTTGAAAGCGTTTCAAGTCGTCATGCCCGAGTTTGAGCAAAGCGGCGGATATGAAATCTCGCCTATTGATTATTTTATTTAAGTCTGTTATAAAAATTTCCATAAACACTTTATACAACGATAAATCAAAAAGGTCAAGAGATGCAAATATCAGCGCGCTATCAAGCTGTTTTTGAAATTTTAAGTGAGGTTTTTGAAGATAAAAAGCCGGCAGATGTTATCATGTCAAACTATATGAAATTGCGCAAATACATTGGCTCAAAAGACCGTCGCTTTATTTTAGACACAAGTTGGGAGATTATCCGTCGTCGCATGCGTCTTTCTTTTGATGCAAAGAGTATGGACGCACGCAAAATTTTGTTGATGTATTTAAAAGATGAAGATTTTGACATCATCACGGGCGGCACATACGGGCTCGAACCGCTGACACAAGATGAAAAAAAATGGCTCAAATCTATGAGCACAAAAGAAGATGAATATGCGCCATATGTTGAGCTCGAATGTCCCGAGTGGCTTTTTGAAAAAATCGGAAACGAAGCACTTTTACGTGCCTTAAATGCGCCGGCATCTGTTGACATCAGGGCAAATTTTATCTCAAAGCTTGAGCTCAAAAATCGTTTGAAAGGCGAGGGGCTCTTTTTTTCTCTTGCGCCGTATAGTCCGCATGGTCTGCGCTCATCTGAGCGAATAAACATCAACAATTGCGTTGCTTATCAAGAGGGTCTGTTTGATTTGCAAGACGAATCGAGTCAAGTGGCGGCTGTTTTAATCAACCCGAAACCGAATGAAAAAATCGTGGACTATTGCGCGGGTGCCGGTGGCAAGAGCTTGGCGATGGGTGCGGAGCTCAAAAACGACGGGCTTATTTTGTGTCATGATGTGAATTTCAACCGTATGGACGCCATCAAAGCGCGCGCAGAGCGTTTGGGTGTTAAAAACTTGAAACTCATCAAAGAGGTGACGGATTTTGATTTTGATTGTTTCGTGGTTGATGCGCCGTGTTCGGGAAGCGGCACTTTTCGGCGCGCACCGGACGCAAAATTTCGGTTAACGCCCGAGCGCTTGGATGAGCTCTCAAAAATGCAAAGTTAGATTTTGGAATTTGCATATCAACACACCAAAAAGGGCGGACGAATCGTTTATATGACGTGTTCTGTTTTGCTTCAAGAAAATGAAGAAATCGTTGAAAACTTTGTTTCAAAATATGCGGATATTTCATTTGCGAATCATAAAGCGCTTTGGCAACAAAAGATAGATGCGCCATATCCTTTCAATACTGAAAAATATCTTCGATTTTCACCATTATTGACGAACACCGACGGCTTTTTCTTCTGCGAAATGTTGAAGAATCTATAAATCCTCCCCCAGAAAAGGGAAGGTTTGAAGAGGGTGTCTTTATTGAATCCTCCCCCTCAGCGCCTTTGGCGCGAAACAGAGGGGGGAGGTATGGAGGGGGTGACTTTATTGAATCCTCCCCCTTGAGGGCGTGAGGATGA
>JAFVFH010000052.1 GCA_017475525.1 Alphaproteobacteria bacterium
TAAAATCGGCTTGATGCCATCTGCTGAGGCATAGGCCGAAATCGCTTTACCGCCGAACATATTGCCCGTATCGGTCATGGCAACGGCGGGCATGTTCATCTCTTTTAAGCGATGGATTAAATCGCCGATTTTAATCGCTCCCTCAGAGAGTGAATAGGCCGTATGCACACGAAGATGTATAAACTTTGGATCCGTCATAACAAAGAATTATAAGGGTTAAAAAAATGATTCTCAAGGGATATTTGAAATCAATGCAATAAAAAAGCACCCCTTGCTTAGTCAACCAAACCTCAAAAGGAAGGGATGATTTATTAAATCTTTTTCACAGTTATATATTTTTGCGCCGGATGGTTTGGCGTGTTGGGCATGGTTTGTTCAATCAAGCCCTTTGCGATGAGAGGCTTAATCACTTTTTTCATAAAATATGAGCGGTTTGAATAGCCTATATGATTTATAATATCCAATAAAGATTTTTCTTCTTGACAGAAAACAAGGATCTGATGAACTTGGTCACTAACTTGGTCACTAGGTTGGTCACTAACTTGGTCACTAAGTTGAGCTTGATCAAGTTCTTCATCGAAAATATCGACTTCCCAATTGAGCTTAAATGTTGTAGAGTCAGTTAAAATCGGCATATGTCCTGCATACATTTCAGCATATTTCATAATATGACGCACGCCAGAACCCAACTCTTCAGCATAACCGATTTCGGTAAAGAATTTAGCTATTGTCGGATTTTTAGGATAAGGAATATTTGACTGAGGGTTGATATTTCCATGAATATAAGGCTTGTTGCCATTTTCTGTATAAATCTTGTTTCTTTCAATGATAAATTTTGCTGGGAAAGGATTCGTATATTCTCTATGAATCAACATGTTGACAGCAATCTCTCTAAAAATAATGTCGCGGATATTGATTCTCTGTTCCGAATCCTCTAAATGAAACGGCGAGGGCAAATGCTTTGCAACAAAAGACATTATTCTGTCGTAACTTTCAAGCAAGTTTGTGCGGACATCATCTCTATCATCATATCTTTCCACATTCTTAACACGTAAAATTAAATCTGTTTTAAAGTGAGGTAAAACAGAATGAATAACCTCATCTTTACCAAGTAATAATATGCCGGCAAGAGTGATGCCGACTTGCCCCGACATATAGTCCTTTTTATATAAGCCGGCACTTTTTAATAATTCGATATCGGTTAACTCTGCCCAAGGATGTCCGGGCTGACGAATTGTTGCAAGCTTTCTTGCTCTTGAAATTAAATCTCCACGCAAATCATCTGTTGTGACACCCGAGTATATTTGACCTTCAGAATAAGAGTTGCGTTTTTGAATAAAAAGATTGGCAACATTATTTTGTTGTTGAGATATATCCAGATCGGCATCGCCATTGCGGATATAAAATTTGCCGTCACATCTCTCAACTTCTGAGCTGGCAGGAACATTGATGTATAAGATAACCTTATTATCAATTTGGATGGGCATAATTGATAAATAGAGTGGCGGATAATTTTTTCCTGCATCATTAATCGTATTGATAAAATCTTTTTGATATTGCTCCACTTTGGTTTTATCAATTCCTAAAACCTCACCTTTATCGGTTACGCCTAAAAGGATTTCGCCGCCTTGTGTGTTTGAAAAAGCGCAGACAGTTTCATAAACGTTTCGCGGAACACCTCTTTGAGCTTCCTTAAATTCAATTTTAAGTCCTTCGCCTTGCTTTAAGATTTCTTTGACACGTTCTATCATAGAAAAACCCTATACCTCCATCTTGTATCTTATCTATGGCACAGTTTAATTGATGTTTCAAGGGATATTTGAAATCAATGCAATAAAAAAGCACCCCTTGCTTTGTCAACCAAACCTCAAAAGGAAGGGATGATTTATTGCAAAGGGTGCTTTTGTGTGTGCTAATCTACGATTTCAATCTGAACCGGAGCGGATCCTGTTCCAGAGAAATAGTAGTTGGCATGGTCGTTCATCATATAAGATGCTACGCCATAGCCAAGGCTGAGAATAGCGATGGCTAGCACAGCGATGGTGATTACTTTTGCTTTCAGCAAAAGTAATTTTTTGTCTTTGCTTGCAGCTTTTCCCGCAAGCATTCCCGTCATAATTCCTGCATTCATGTTTTTATTTTTATGTTTTTATTGTTAAACTTTCAGTTTTAACGCCTCAATCAAACAACACATTACAAAAAGCCATGAAAAACATCACCATCTGACAGCACACACGGCTGATAATAGACACGATATATTCATAATACTTTTTGTTACCTCCATTTTACCCCCCCCGATTTTTTGTCAAGTGTTTTTTTTCCCGACAACAGAGATGTCAGCCTTGATAAAAATAAGCGGCGTATGTACTTTGATAAGTTTGGACTCCGGCTTTTAGGTTCATAGACGCACGAATGCGCCGCATTGTGTGAGGGAAAGGTCAGGGATGGAAAAAAAGATGTTAAGAAAGATTTTATAGTTTTGATGTATCATGTATTTGTTTGTTCAAAACGGCGTTTCTTATTCCGTGTTGACTTTTTTGAGGCTCTTTTTAACAATAGGGGCGACCGTTTTATTGCTTGAAGCTTCAAGCAATATTTTGCTTTTTAGAGATTTATCCGTCCATATTTTGTTTTTCTTTATCAGTTTGGGGCTTCTTGTCAGCTTATATGCCGTATTTATTGCGGACAGTGCCGTTTTGGAAGAA
>JAFVFH010000053.1 GCA_017475525.1 Alphaproteobacteria bacterium
GAACAAGAACAAGAACAAGAACAAAAAGCAAAGCAAGAGAAACCTAAGCAAGATTAAACGACTGTCTGGGAAGAGAATCAAAAGCTAAAAGATGAGTTGTTGCGCGCTTTGGCAGAATCTGAAAACATCAAAAAAAGATGTGCGGTTGAAATAGAAAAAACAAACAAATACGCCATATCATCGTTTGCCAAAGATTTGCTTGGCGTGGCGGATAATTTAGACAGAGCCTTAAACGCCGCGCAAAGCAATGAAACAGATGAGGCAAAAGCCTTGCTCGAAGGTGTGGAACTGACAAAAAAAGAGTTGTTTCACGTTTTTGAAAAATTTGGAATCACAAAAATGGAAAGTCTGGATAAACCATTTGATCCCAATTTTCATCAGGTGATACAGCAGGTTTCAGACCCAAGCAAACCGGCCGGAACGATTATTGCCGAACTTCAGAGCGGATATATGATCAACGGCCGAATTTTGCGCGAAGCCATGGTTGTTGTAAGCAAAGAATAAATTTATTTATACTTGAGCTTGAAAGTGTTTCCTGTTTTCTTTGAAAGCTTTGTTGCTTCCTCAACGGTATAAATGCGTTTGGGGATATAATCTCCCTTTTGCATGGCGTCAATTGAAGCATATGTTTTTCCACCGATATGGTATTTCCCGTCAGGTGTTTTAGAATAATTGATAATCCGCGGATTTTTGCCCGATTGAAGCGCTATTCTTGAACAAACATCTTCAGAAGCCGCACAATAAAGTTTTTGAAGGTTTGTGTTTGTAAAAGCTTCATCATCAATACTTATAACACTATCCGGAATAACAAGTGTTTCAAGTGTTGAAATACCAGCAAAAGCCGTCCAATTGATTGAAGTCACACCTTCAGGGATTTCAAGATTTTTAAGTTTTGTGTAGGCAAAAGCTCTTCTGGGGATTTGAGTTTGAGCTTGTCCAAGTATCAAATGATCTATTTTTGTTCCCGCAAAACTCCAAGAACCGACAGATTGAAGATTTGGAGGTGTATTAATTTCTTTTAACAAATCTGCACCTTGAAATGCGGAACCTTCAATTCGTTGAATAGAATCCGGCAAATTGATACTGCTGATGTTTGTATAAGCAAAAGCATAACTACCAATATTTGTTAAAGAATCCGGCAATGAGACACTTTGAATAGATTTAAGTTTTTCAACCCATGGTGTTTTCGGTCTTTGGTTTTCTCCATCCCATTCATAACCGGTCATTTGTCCGACAGGTGCATTTTCATCTTTGGCTTCAATGGAAAAAAGCCCTGTTTGCTCGTTTAATCTTGCAATACAATTGGCACCGCACTCCCAACAATTGACGTTTAAATCATTGCCGCAAGTATTGACTGCTTTAGCTTGAGAGCTCATTGTTAGCAAAAAAAACAAAATCCATTTTCTCATGATTATCTCCTTTATACAAAATTAAAAAAAATCACTTCAGAAAATATCCAAAGTGGGAGCTCATCAACTGCATATACTCAGCCAGACTTATTCGACACATAGTGCTTATATCATCTACTCCCTTAAAGGAGTTTCTTCGTATATGAAATGTCGATGAGACACCATAACCATATCGGTTATAGTGTTTATTCTGACATAATTTCTCCTAATTGTAAAGAAAAAACTGGATTTTTTTTGACTTTTTGATTAAAGTATATGGCTAAGAGAGGAAAAATGTCTTTTGATTTACTTTTTAACAAAGCAAATGAATTATATTTAAGCGGAGCCTACGGACAGGCAGAAGAAATTTATCGGCAGATTTTGGCCTTTGCGCCGGAAAATGCCAATGTTTTGAATATGCTTGGGCTTGTGGCAAGCGCTCAAAACGAGCATCATCAAGCTGTTCGTTATTTTTACGAGGCCTTAAAAAAAGCTCCAAACCCCTTGCCTGTTTACTTTAATTTAGCCGTATCCCTCACCTCAATCGCAAAATTTAGTGAAGCAATCGAAGCTTATGAACATGTTTTAAAAATTGCACCAAACACCAAAGAAGCCTATAACAATTTAGGTGGTATTTATGAAAAAACGGGCGAACTTGAAAAAGCAAAAGAAAACTACCGAAAAGCCACCAATTTAGATGAAAATTATGTTGACGCTTTAGTCAATCTTGCGGTTTTGGAAAATAATGAAACAGAGCTTACATCTTTGTCTTTAAAATTTGAAAATTCTCCTCTTCCTTTTTATTATCTTTCGTTATCAGCTTATGAAAAAGGCGATTTTGACAAAGCACTCTCATTTGCCTTAAAAGCGGATAAATGCCAAGAAGCGTATGATATTAAAAACTTAACCGCACAAATTTATTTGAGGTTAAAAGATATTGAAAATGCAATCAAATATTTTCATCAAGCACTCATCTTGAATCCAAAAAGTTTAGACGCGCTCATCAATCTAGGCACCTTAGAAAATGAGGAAAGTTTTTTCAAAAAAGCTCTCTCTCTTGATATTCAAAACTCTGAGGCACATTTGGCATATGCCGATTTTCTCGTTCAAGATGGTAGAAAAGCAGAAGCTTTAGAACAATATCGCAGTGCGCTTCTTTTGGGCGGAGATAATGCGGCTTTAAGCAACAACATAGGGCTTATTTTAAAAGATATGGCAGATTATAAAGGCGCGCTTGATTTATTTTTTAATGCCTTTTTAAAAGATAAATCAAATCAAGATATTGCCGTTAATATGGCTGAAACTTTGGTTTTGTTGCATAACAATGACCCCAAAGAAGCCGTCAAAATTGCCAAACTTTGGGTAAAAAACGCACCGAATAATGTTTTTGCCTTAAAAACATTGGCTGCATTCGAAAATAAAGTCTTTGAAAACGACAAAGAGTATGTTTCTGCCTTGTTTGATGAATTTGCCGGTGTTTATGAGAAGCAAATGGAAAATATTGATTATAATGTTTTAAGCAAAATCAAAGAATTAAGCCTTAAAATTAAGGGTTATGTTTTAGACTTAGGTTGCGGAACGGGTCTGGCGGCTGAAAAACTTAAAACTTCAGATTCAAACTGGACAGGCGTTGATATTTCTCAAAAAATGCTCGACATAGCTCAAGAAAAACAGCTTTATGACAAATTGATTCAAGCCGATATTTTAGATTTTTTGGGAAACAATAAGTTAAAGTTCGACATCGTTTTATGCTTAGATGTTATTGAATATATTGAAAATTATGAAAATTTATTCAAGTATTGCTTCCCCTCAAAATTGGTTTTCAGCATCGAAAAAGCGCCCGATCATATCCACACTTTCAGCGTGAATCCTCAAGGGCGCTATGAGCACAATCCGGAATACATCAAAAATCTTTTAAAAACAATCGGTTATCAAAGCATTGAAATGCACGCCCTCACCCTTCGCAAAGAAAACAGCAAAGATGTTGAAGGCGTGTTGTTTATTTGTAACGAAGCCTAAACGTATTACCGGTTGGTTTTGAAACCGCCGCCGCTTCTTCGACGGTGTAGATGCGTTTAAGTTTGCGTGAACTTATCGTCGGTGCAATCGGCTCCGGTTCCGGTGTCGGCTCGGGTGTCACGATTGGTTCTGGGTCTGATATGGCATTCGGATCAATAAAATTTAAAGCGGCAAGTATAGTTGTATCATTTTTATATTTTGAATTTTCTTTCAAATAGGTTTCGCAATCACCTGATGTGCAAATGATGTTGATTTTACCATCACCTCCAACTTTCAAACCACCGGCTCCAGTTCCTAAATAAGCCTTAAGCTGATCGGCACTTATCGTTAAAGTCGTCGGCTGGACATTCTTAAATGCATTACTTCCGATGGTTGCTCCATCCGGAATGGTCAGCTCTGTCACACTGGTCATACCATAAAATGCATTACCTCCGATGGTTGTGACACTATTGGGAATCTTTAATTCGCCTGTCACACCGGTCATACCATAAAATGCATTACCTCCGATGGTTGTGACACTATTGGGAATCTTTAATTCGCCTGTCACACCGGTCATACCCTCAAATGCACTAGTTCCGATTCTTGTCACACTATTCGGAATCGTTAAAGATCTCACATGGGTCAGCTTACCCAAACATTCCACGGATTTGATACCATTTCCAATGACAACCGTGTAGATATATCCTCTGCTAGAATACCATGGAGGGTAGTTATAAGATAAATTATAGGCACTCATATTACCTGTGCCTGAAATAGTTAAGGTACCACCATTTAAGATATACGAGCAACCAGCGGCTGGGGTCCCGCATGTGCCGGAACTTGCCGCCATTGCCATCGGGCTTAAGCCCGTTGTTATCATGAATGTGAATATCATTTTTTTAAACATGCTTTTTCTCCTTATTTTTGCTGTATCCTTCCACCTCGCTATTGATCAGTGTCAGGATGACGTTTGTTATATTAAAAAAAAACCGCTTCTTAAAAGAGCGGACGGAGAGTTAAACAATCATAGAATAGAAGATGACTCCGATAACCTTTAGGATTAACCCTGAACATTCGTCATCGGCTCCCCGGCCTCATGTCGGGGATAATATGCTAATCCTTTTAATAAAAAAAGGACAGCACCATAACGGTGTATCCTATCACCGTCTATTCTAAAGGCTGTTTAAAGGCCCCGCGCCTTTCAAGACGCTGATATAAGAAAATATCTCATATCTGAAAACCAGTATAAGTTAAAAAGCAAGAAAAGTCAAACAGAAAAGCGTTATTTAATAAAAATTTTGATTATTTTTAATTTTAACCGTGGTTCGCTTTTCAACCAAAGTGCCGTTTTTCAAAACAACTTCTTTATCCATTTTTGCGGCTAAATCCATATTATGCGTTGCAATCAAAGCAGACAACCCTGTTTCTTTAACGATATTTAAAAGCTCTAAAAACACATTGTCTGATGTGTTCGGATCCAAATTTCCGGTCGGCTCATCGGCAAGCAACATCTTCGGCGTGTTTGCCAAAGCTCTTGCTATAGCCACACGTTGTTGTTCGCCGCCCGAAAGCTCTGCCGGCCTGTGTTTTAATCGTTCTTTAAGCCCCAAACGCACCAGAAGCCATTCTGCCTTTTCTTTGGAAGCCGCTTGTGCCTTTCCGGCAATCAGCTGAGGCAAAACAACATTTTCAAGCGCATCAAAATCGGCAAGCAAGTTGTGATATTGATAAACAAAGCCTAAATAATCGCGTCTGAGTGATGTACGTAACGCATCATTTGCTGTGCTGCAATCAGTGCCGTCTAAAAAGACTTGTCCACCGGACGGACGCTCTAACAACCCGGCAATTTGTAAAAGTGTGGATTTGCCTGAACCTGATGGGCCGACAAGTGCAACAACCTCTTGAGGTTTGACTTCCAAATTCAAACCTTTCAAAACATCAAGCCTTTGTCCGCCTTGATAAAAATGTTTTGAAATGTCTCTCAGTTCAAGTGTCGAAACGGTCTTATTCATATCTTAAAGCCTCCACCGGATCATATTTTGCGGCTTTATAAGCCGGATAAATTGTTGCACAAAAGCAAAGGACAAGAGAAACAACAGCCACGAAACTCACTTCCACCCAGTCAATTTCAGCCGGTAACTTTGATAAAAAGTATATTTCTGCCGAAAACGAATCTCGTCCGGAAAGCATTTCTAAAAAACGCCTGATTCGTTCAATATTTAAGCAAAAGACAACGCCCAAAAGCGTGCCGATAATCGTGCCGACAACACCGATGTATGCACCATCCATCACAAAAATACGCATAATCATCCCCTTTGTGGCTCCCATCGTTCGAAGTACAGCCACATCACGCCCTTTATCTTTAACAAGCATAATAAGTCCGGTGATAATATTAAATGCCGCAACCAAAATAATCAGCGTTAAAATCAAAAACATCACATTGCGTTCAACATCAATCGCATTAAAAAAGGCGGCATTACTCTGCTTCCAGTCATAAACATAGGCATCTAATCCGACACTGTCTTCAATTAATTTTCGCATGTTTTTCAGATCATTTCCGTCTTTAAGGCTAACATCAATTTGTGTTGCCGCGCCATAAAGACCGAAAAACTTTTGCGCTGCTTCCATCGGCATAAAAATAAAGCCTGCATCATACTCATACATCCCGACATTAAATGTGCCTAAAATCGTATATGCCTTCATTCTTGGAACCGTTCCGAAAGCCGTGACCTTTCCGTTCGGCGAAATCAACGTGACTTCATCGCCCACCATCAATCCGAGCTTGTCTGCCAACCTCTCACCCAAAATCACATACTCGTCATCAAAGGCTTGAATATTAACATTTGTTAAACCTTGCCTTAAAATATCTTTCTTGATTAAATCTTCTTTATTGACACCGCGCACGATAGCTCCTTCCGCCATCGAGCCTGTTGAAACAAGAATCTGTTTTTCAATCATCGGAACAGCAAGTTCAACACCTTCAATATTTTCCAAACCTTGAACCGCGGTTTTGTAGTCCGTAAACGGAAAACCCGGAGTTGATACAAGCATAATATGCCCGTTTAAGCCTAAAATACGGCTTAAAAGCTCACTTTTAAATCCGTTCATCACACTCATCACAATAATGAGTGTTGCAACACCAAGTGCTATTCCCGTAAAAGCAAAGCCGGTAATCACGGAGACAAAACCCTCTTTGCGCTTTGCCCTTAAATAGCGCCCTGCAACCATACGTTCAAATTTTGAAAAAATCATAGGATCTTCTCTCCTTTTTAATTAAACAAATCTTTGATTTTATTAAAAAAGTTTTTCGTTTCCGGTTGGCAGGAATCATTATCGCTTAATGTGCGAAATTCCTCCAAAAGTTCCTTTTGCTTTTTGGAAAGACGAGTTGGGGTCTCAACTTTCACCGTCACAAACAAATCACCTCGTTTATCGTTGCGCATTATGGGCATCCCCTGCCCTTTGAGCCTGATTTGTGCCCCTGTTTGTGTACCCTCCGGAATGGAAACTTCCAACTTTTGACCGTCAATTCCCGGAATTTCAACCTTTCCGCCAAGTGCCCCACATACCATTGAAACAGGAATAGATGTATATAAATGAGCATCTTGTCTCTCATAAAGCTTATGTTCGGCAATTGAGATATAAATATATAAATCACCTTTTGCTCCGCCTCTTTTTCCGGCTTCTCCTTCGCCAGCCACACGCATACGCACATTGTCTTCAACTCCTGCCGGAATTTTAACTTTTATTGACTTTTCAACACGTATCACACCTTGCCCGTTACATTTTTTGCATTTATCTTTAATGGTATGTCCTTCTCCATGGCAAGTCGGACAAGTGGTTTCAAAAACAAAGAATCCGCCTTGTTGCCGTCTGATTTTCCCCCTGCCGTGACAAGTTTCACAAATCGGGGCTTCTTTACCATCTGCCGTACCATAACCATGACAAGTTTCGCAGGGCTCTGTGGTCATAATTTTTATTTCTTTTTCAATACCTCTAAAAGCTTCTTCTAATGTAATACTTAACTTATAAGCTAAATCAGAACCACGCAAATTTTCACTTCGACCACCGGCTCTTCCACCTCCCATGAAGTCTGAAAAAATGTTAGAAAAAACATCTGACAAATCTTCCGCATTAAAACCAAAACCTTCGCCAAACGGGTTGCCACCGCCCATACCGTTTTGAAATGCCGCCTTTCCATATCTGTCATATGCCGCACGCTTTTGTTCGTCTTTTAAAACTTCGTAAGCCTCGTTAATTTCTTTAAATTTTTGTTCAGCCTCTTTGTTGCCCGGGTTGCGATCAGGGTGATATTGCATCGCCTGTTTTCTGAAAGCATGTTTAATATCGTCAGCACTCGCCGATTTATCAACACCTAAAATCTCGTAATAATCCTGTTCTGCCATTTTTTAGTCTTTCTTATTTTGCTCCAATAATTTCGGGCTAACCCACATCTGCCCTTGTCTTAAGAACTCAGGCAATTCTTTCAAAGCCGAGGCTCCTGCCGCTTTAGCATGCCCGCCGCCGCCGAATTTAGCCGCAATTTTCGAAACATCAATATCCTCTTTTGCTGTATAAAACGACAAATTCCAACAGTTTTTCTTATTCATAAAAAAGTTCACCATTACATCATAATCGGCAATATTATCCAAACTGTCATAAAATTCGGAATACCCTTGCGGTATATTGGCGCAAATACACTTGTATCCTTCAAATTCGCTCACAAAGGCCTGTGCGCGAACCAAGCGATAGTTACGATTGTGGATATAAGATAAAATAGCTCTGCCTTTTTCAACCATCGGATTGATTTCGACCTCATCTCTGATAAGCTGTCCCCAAATTTTTTCATTCGGTTTATTAACGCCTAAAGCTTGCATAGCATATTCAAATGGACGAACACGCTTATCTTCCAAGTCAAAAATATCGTTCAAGCCCAAAAGCTTGATGCCGAGCGGCAAACGCTTGTCAGGATAAAAATAGCGCCACGTTAAAATAATGGCGGCCGTACCAACCTTTCTTGAGCCTTTGATAGGTTTTTCACCGGCTTTGATGCGTTCTTCATATTCATTAATAATCGACACATGGTGATCAATCCATGTGAGATCAATCTTTTTGTTGAGCTCAAACATATAATCAAGCGGTAACGCAATATCGCAAATCACGATTTTATCATGTTTTTCAATTTCTTCATACGGAATTTCAGAATCGTGGTTGAAAGCCAAAAACTCGACATCGGGATACACACTTTTCACAATTGCGGCTGAACCTTTACCGTCATGATCTGCCATATGATAAATACATAACATTTTCTTTTTTCCTTTGTTTATTTAAAATTCAATAACCATACCGTCATAAGCCGGAAAAACATTATCGGGAGTCAAGCGATTGACCTCATCCCAATCACATTCGGAAGCCATATGATTGATCACTGCTTTTTCAGGCTTAATCAGATTAACATATTCCAAAACTTTATCAAGTTCCATGTGATAAAATTTTTCATAATGTGACTTAATCACCGTCAAGGGCAAGACCAACACTTTAGGTTTTATCTTTATTTTTGAAAGCGCTTGAGTGGCAATTTCTTTGCAATCAGCCACATAGACAACCTCACCGTCATTGAAAATATATCCGTTTGAAGGTACCATATGTCCTGAGAGCTCCAAAAGATTAACTTTCAAATTTCCTAAAAAGAGAGCCTTGCTTTCTTCGATAGTATGCGGTTTTAAGCTCGCTTTATATATGCCTTTGTCAGAAAAATCTTCATCTGAAACAAGATAAGAAAAGCGATGCTTAATTTGTCCAATCGTGTGTTCTGTGCCGTATATATCAAGCGGTTTTTTTTCAACACGATTGATTTCTCTTAAATCATCAATACCATGCAAATGATCAGCATGGGCGTGGGTATACAAAACAGCATCAAGATATTTGATATTATTATCTAAAAGATGATTCCGAAGGTCAGGCGATGTGTCAATCAAAAGCTTTTGTCCGCTCATCTCAAGATATGTGCCGATACGTTTGCGCCTGTTTTTAGGATTATTCGGATTGCACTCCCCCCATCCCCTTGAAACAGACGGCACGCCCGGAGCCGCTCCCGTTCCCATCATAATGATTTTATTCATCTTTCACCGCCTTATCATAAAGCTTAAAAAAGTTCTGAGTTGTTGTTTGAGAAATTTCCTCAAAAGAAATTCCCTTCAAATCCGCTAAAATTTGTGCTGTATACCTCACATTGGCCGGCTCGTTTGTTTTCCCTCTCATCGGAATTGGCGCCAAATAAGGCGTATCTGTTTCAACAAGAAGTCGCTCCAAAGGCACCTTTTTGAAATTCTCTCTTAAATTGTCAGCGTTTTTGAATGTAATCATTCCAGAAGCTGAAACATAAAAGCCGATATCCAATGCGCATTTTGCCAATTCAAAAGAAGAGCTGTAACAATGAATTTCCCCCTTGAATGCTTTTTTATGATATGCTGTTTCTAAAATATCCATTGTATCAGCCTCGGCATCTCTTGTATGAACCACAATCGGCAAAGCGCTTTCTTGCGCTGCTTTAATCATCTCACGAAAAACCTTGATTTGTACATCTTTGGGTGCAAAATCATAAAAATAATCCAACCCGCACTCCCCGATACCAATAACTTTGTCATATTTTGTATTTTTTAAAACATCTTCAGCCGTCACATTTTTATAAGCCATTGCATCATGCGGATGAACGCCGGTAACCGTCCATACATTTTTGAATTTTTCACAAATTTCGAGTTGCTTTTCGAGTTCATCAAATTTGCCGGCCGTATTTAAAAAGCAAAAAACACCAACTTGATGTGCGCGTTCAATCACATCTTGCAAATCGTTATAAATCTCATCACTTGATAAATGGCAATGGCTGTCAACAAGCATCTTACATCACCTTTGTTATCATATAAAAAATATTTAACATTGCCTGACGTTTATCCATATTTAAGCTTAAAACTTCGTTATTTATTTTGATAATCTCACCATAAAGTTCAAAAAAACTTTCCGCTTTTTCGCCTGATATAATCAAATCTGCAACAAATTTCAAAATAAGTTCAATTGTCAGATTCCAAGTATTTTCATCCGCAACAGCATCTGAAGCTAAAGTCAAAGCTTTTGACAAATCAAAACGATTACCGGCATATAAAACAGCTTGCAAATTCTCATAAATTTTCAATCCGTCATTTAAGGCATAATTGATGGCTTTACCGATACTTCCTTGGCTGATTTGTGAAAGCTTTTGCACATCAGCTTCTTTCAGTTCCGGTATATAACGCCGCAAAAGCATAGCAACATTTGCCTCACTCAAGGGCTCCAAATGAAGCTTTGCGCAACGCGAACGAATGGTAGGCAAAAGCTTGTTCAAATTGTGTGAAACAAGGAGCAAAATACTCTTTGCCGGCGGTTCTTCCAAAATTTTCAAAATAGCATTCGCACTTGCCGTATTTAAATCATCAACACTATCAATCAACACAACACGCCATGCTCCATCAAACGATTTTTTGCTTAAAAAAGTATTGATTTCACGCACTTCATCAACCTTAATCACCGTTGATTTTTTCAAATCCGACAACTGTTCATCATCCAAAGGCTCACCGTCTTTAATGGCTTTAATAATTTTTTTCTTATCTGTTTCGGTAAAGCCGCGCTCTATTGCCTTAAAATTCGGATTCGATCCGCTCGAAATTTGCACAAAAGATAACGCATTCGGAGCAACATCAAGTGTTTGATAGGTATCGCGTTTTGTTTCATCAGCCTCCAATAAAAAACGGGCGATTTTATAGCCGAGTGTTGCTTTGCCGATGCCCTCAATCCCTGAAATCAGCCACGCATGATGAAGTGTACCGCTTTTATAGGCCTCTAAAAAAAGTTTTTCTTCTTTTTCGTGACCGATTAAATAAGGATTATCTTTTGGCAATATACGTTCCATCACTTATATTCCAAACCTTTCTTTTATAACCGCTAAAATTTCCTGATGAAGTGCTACGACCGTTTGATCGGCATTTAGGACAACACAACGATTTGGCTCGTTTTTGGCAATTTCCAAATATCCTTGACGCAAGTTCTGATGAAATTCTAAAACACGATTTTCATTGCGCGTTTCTTTTGTTTTCATCCCTTCGGCTTTTTTGAAAGAACGCGCCAATCCAACTTTCGGATCAATATCCAAAATGATTGTCAAATCAGGCTTAAAATTCCCGACGGCAAACTGATAAAGCATATCTATATCTTCTTTTGACAATCGTTTATTGTAGGCATAATACTGATAAGCTGTTGTTGAATCGGCAAACCTATCCGAAACAACCCACTGCCCGTTTTCAAGTGCAGGCCAAACAAGTTGTGTCATATGGATGCGTCTGTCTGCAAAAAACAAAAGCGCTTCGGCATTGGCATCCATCTTATCGATTGAACCCTGAACGAGCAAACGCCTGAGCTCAACACCGATCTGCGTTCCTCCGGGTTCTTTTGTCACAACAACATCAACACCTTTTCCTTTGAGATACTCGCAAAGAAGAGAAATCTGGGTTGATTTTCCGCTTCCTTCGCCGCCTTCAAATGTGATAAAAGGCGCTTTCATTATTTATTGCCTCCGATATAATATTTTACATTTTCAATAAGATGTTTGAAAACACCGATTTTTGCGACATCTTCAGCCGCAAGCAAATCAAATTTTTGAACTTCTCCTGCCGGCGTAGTCATTACGATTTTTCCGATAACGCTACCTTTTTTAACAGGAGCCTTCAAAGGTTCATCATATACTACTTTAAATTTATATCCTTTCGTCTGATTTTTTTCGAGTGTTTGAACAACATCTACCGGTATAACCATATCAACTGTTTTCTTTGCACCATACCAAACTTTTGCCTGTTCAATCACCTGTCCTTTTTTAAAGAGCGTATAATTGTTAAATTCTCTGAAACCATAACTCATCAAACGTTCTGATTCTTCGGATCGTTCTTTGTTTGAAGACAAGCCTGCAATCACCTCAATCAAACGTCTGTTGCCACGCACGGCAGAGCCTGTCAAACAAAAGCCTGCTTCTTCGGTGTGCCCGGTCTTTAAGCCGTCAGCTCCGCTCATCGAATATAAAAGCGGATTGCGGTTGCCTTGTTTGATGCCGTTATACGTAAATTCTTTTTCTTGAAAAATATGATAATATTGAGGAAATTCTTTGATGATGGCACGTGCTAAAATCGCCAAATCTTCAGCAGACATTTTTTGATTTTCATCAGGTAAGCCTGTTGAATTGGCAAAAACAGAATTTTTTAAGCCGAGCTTTTCAGCTGTTTCGTTCATCAGCATCGCAAAATCTTCTTCTGATCCTGCAATATTTTCAGCCGCCACAATACATGCATCATTGCCTGACTGGACGATAATGCCTCTTAATAAATCATCAACTTTGACATTTTCACCGATTTTTAAAAACATTGTGGAACCACCGCTTGCCGCCCCACCTTTTCGCCACGCATTTTCGCTGACCGTAAATTCATCATCAAGCGAAAGTGTACCGGTTTTAAGCTTGTCAAAAATAATATAAACCGTCATCAACTTGCTCATTGAAGCCGGCGGCATTTGATCTTCATGGTTCTTGGTGTATATATAAGCACCGGTGTCAAAATCAACTAAAATTGCATTTTTGGCATTTGTTTCAAAAGCATTCGCATCTAAGCAATAAAACGCAGCCACACTCATCATCAATAATGTTCTTTTCAAAGTTTTTCTCCTTTATTCTTTAACAATTCTTGCATCATGGAAACCACTGGATTGAATATTTAATAATTTGTCTTGAGCAACATCTTCTGCTGTAATCGGGCCAAGTCTGACACGATAATAAATCGTCCCGTTAACATCAGCTTGGACAATTTGCGTTGCACCGAACTTTTTGAGCTTTTTTTCGAATTTCAAAGCTAAATCGCGCTCTCTGAAAGAGCCTGCCTGAATGAAATGTTTTTTTGAAGTTGCAGATTTTGTTTCAGCACCGGTCACAACAATTTCAGAATTGTTGACATCAGAAGGAAGAGTTGCAACCGCAATAGCTTTTTGATAATCTTGTCCCAATAGCGCCGCTTTCAAAGCCTTACTTTCCTCTTCCATAATCTCAACTTTGACTTTTGCCGTTCCTTTTGTTTGATAACCTAAAAGCTGTGCGCCGCGCTTTGAAATGTCTATAATTCTCTCTTTTGCATAAGGGCCTCTGTCATTGACACGCAAAACAAGCGAACGACCGTTTTCCAGATTTGTCACGCGCACGATTGAAGGCAGAGGCAATGTTCTGTGAGCGGCCGTTAAAGTGTTCATATCATATTTTTCACCGTTTGCCGTGCGTTTGGCATGAAAATCATCGCCATACCAACTTGCTATTCCGATTTCAGAATATTGATAATCTTCTTTCTGATAATACCATCTGCCCATAATTTGATATGGATTGCCAACCTTATAAAGGCCGCCATATTGTTTGATAACAACGGCTTGAGCCTTTGGCGACATACCGGACAATTCAGGTGTGCCGTGCGAGGCGCACCCGGCAACAAATGAGAGCAATAAAAAGGCTTTCAAGTATTTTATCATTTTTTATCTTATCTTTCTTATCACAACAGATAAGATAAAATAGCTTTTTTTTACATTCTCATCAAGCAAGAATACAAGTTATACCATTATTTTATTTATACCTGAGCTTAAAAGTATTTCCTGTCTTTTTTGAAACACGCTCAGCTTCTTCAATGGTATAAATACGCTTTGGAATAGCTTGTCCGATCAAAAAATCATCAAGAGAGGCATAAGATTTCAGGCCAACTTGAAACACCTCGCCATTATAATCGGCGGTGACAATGGTTTGACATTCCGCTTGACTTGTACATTTACCTTTTGCCAATAATTTAGAGACCGTAACATTGAGCGCTTTTGCCACACAAGCCTCGTTTAATCCATCGGTACATTTTGTATCATTTACTAAATCACTACTGCTGGCATAATAATCATCTCCGACTTTTAATGCACCGCTTTTATCTTTTTCATAATAGACAACAGTTCCACCTTTACCGGCACAGGCGGTATGGCCTACTAAGCAATAAATCTTGGCAGGTGAATCTCTAAAAGCTATACCACCAACACTCGGAGTTCCTTCAATCACAACAGATGTTAAATTTGGATTGCGAAAGAAAGATTGATACCCAATAGAGGTAACCGAATCAGGTATGACCACAGAAGACAGGTTATTGCTTTGAAAAGCATAATTTCCAATTGATGTGAGTGTATCAGGAAGAGAAATTGAAGTCACGTTTGTATAAGCCCAAAAAGCATACCGACCAATATTTTTTATTCCGTTTTGAACCTCAATTGAGGTGATTGATTCGTGTGAACTCCACCAAGGAGTGTTGTTGGCACCACCATATTCCGACATTGTACCACTTTCACCTTTGGCGGAAATAATTAATTTTTGAGCTTGTGTCTCCCCGTCTTCCAAATAAACAGGGGCACCATTTTTATCTGTCACAGGTTTTAACTCCCAAGTACAGCCGGAGCCACACGAACCACCTGCATAAGCATTATTTGCAACAAAAAGCACTATTAAAATCAAAAATTTTTTCATAAGACAGCCTCCTATTTTTTCATATTGCTATCAACAAAAAACCGCGTCTTTTTAAGAGCGGTCGGAAAGTTGAACAATCATATAGTGTGAAATGACTCCCATAACCTTTAGACAACAAAATCTTGAACATCCGTCATGGGCTCCCCGAACCAATATCGGGGATAAATGTGTTATTTAAAATAAATAGATATCCCCCAGTAAACTGGGGGTTCTATAGAAAAGGCTCTCTTTTGAGAGCCTTTTCGTTACAGCTCCAGTCGGAGCTGACCTAAATCCTGTCGTCCTTGAAATTCTACATAATGTTTGATTTTTTCTTCATCTA
>JAFVFH010000054.1 GCA_017475525.1 Alphaproteobacteria bacterium
ATGAAGAACCATCCGGCCAGCCACCGGAGGTATCTAAAGTTCCCTCCAAGCTGCGCTTGCCAATCCGACTGAAAGTCGGCTGTCAATTCGCTTTCCACCGGCTGACGCCAGTGGTCCAAAGCATTTGATGTTATCAAAAACGCTTTTTAAGGGGGATTAAATAATTCGTAGATGCCTGGACGATTGCCTTTCAGGCAATCGAGGCATGACTCTCAAATGTATTTTTTTTTCTAAGAAGATAAAATCTCGTAACAAGAGAAATTTCTTTTGCAAAATATGAAGAACAACACGTTTTAAGCAAAGGTCTTTTTTTGGGCAGGCGGGAGCTTTTGTTTTATATTGATAAAAAATACTTGACAAAAAAATCGGGGAGGGGTAAACTGGAAGTATATCATATGGAGTTTGTCTTTTGCAGGCATCTTTGGATTAAGGAAAGGATAGGGCTATGTCTGAATTTGATGAAAACATTAAACTACCAATCTCCTTAAGTATTATTGTTGCCAAAGAGCTTAGGGATAAGTATGGTATAGATAAATGGAAGGACGGCACGCTCGTTCAGGCTCGTTTTACAAAGGAAGAATTATCAAAAATCAAAGAGTTAAAATTTACAAATCCGAATAAAGGTGATTTGGTCGGTATTGAAAAGTTGCCTGAATTAAAAAGTTTATCCCTTGAAAGTAACGGATTTAATGAATTTTTACATCCGGATGCCAGAAAATCTATAGACGATGCCGATATAACAAGCATTGAAAAGTGCGCGAATCTTGAAACCTTATCAATTATAAACCAACCCAATATTACGGAAATAGATTTAAGTCGCCTGACGAAATTAGATGATATAAATATAAGCAACAATATGAATCTTGAAAGCATTCACGGAATCGATAAATTACAAAAGCTTTCATTTTTAACGTGTTATGGCAATAAATCACTGCAAGATATTAATGGTTTGGATAGAGCTGTTGTTCAAAATAAAGAAAATCTGTCCGAACTCAATTTGGATGTTCTACTCTTTCCTAAAGCCATAAAATATAATTGTGCTACGGGTTCTTATTCTCAGGAAGCATCAGATGCTTTAGAGCGTATCAATAATGGTGCAAAAAGCGGTTTAAGTTCGATTAAATGGTGCGAAAATATTTCTAATTTCACGGCAACAAAAATAACTCATGGTAATATGCTCAAAATGCATAATGAGGCTTGCCGGATTTTAAATGAGGTTTGCCCTCGCACGACCAGTGTGCCGGATATGGTCGTTGCCGTTGAAAGATATTTAGCAGAAAATGTCACTTATGATTATGATGGCCTAGCACATGGTTTTATTAAGGGTAAAGATATAAATATAGGCGAACATAAATTAAGGTTAGCAGATGGCATTAAATATGGAACAAACAGTGCTTTTGATTGCCTTATAAAACATAATTGTATTTGTGAAGGATATACCAGAGGTGAACAATATTTGCTTGCTCTTAAGGGCATTCAAACGCGTAATGTGGCTTGTGTTGGTGAAAAAGATACAATGGGTATGGCGGATCATACAAAAACAGATGATCATCCGAGAGATTATCAGTTACCCAAAGATGGCTATCACAGCATTATTTATATTGGTGGATATTATGGCTTATATAGTGATCCTTGTTGGAATGCTTGCCGTTATCAGCAGGGAGATAAAACTTTGCCCTACAGTCTTTTAACAAAAGAAGAAATGGGTAAAGATCATATGCTTTCTTTTGAAGAGCGAGCATATACAGGTAGTGTACAAACGGTATCACGGTCTAAAATTTCAGAATCTATAGGATACAATACCCTCTTTCGAAATTCTCGGGCTAGCGAAGTCACGGCTCAAAAGGGTATATTACAGCAAAATGTTGTCGGAATTGTGAGAGGGGCAGATGGAAGAGCGTATTAGTCAAAATCAAGTTTATGCTGAGGTTTATGCTGTTTTAACAGCTTTAGGCGGTGAATATATTCGAAAACTTCCGAGAAGTGTTTTGAATGTGATTGCTGAAGGACGAGATGTTCAGTATGAGCGAAAAATTAATCAAGATATGCCGCTTGAAGAACAGAATCTATCAAAAGAAGCTATCGCCATGTTGGCATCATTAAAACTGGATTATTGGTGTGAAACTGAAGAAGAAAAAAAAGCGTTAAGGGGTATATTAAACTTAAACGAAGAAAAACAGTCAGGAGGACCTCTTTCAAAAGATAGTAAAAAAGCATGGATTGAGATGCTGAAAAATAGGGCGAAGAAGTAGAGATTAAATCAAATGGAATTTTTAATTTATGCCGGATAAAAAAGAGTAAATATGCTATTTTATAAATACTTTTCATAAAGGAGAACGACAATGGAAAACAGGGATTTTAATAAAGAACTTCAGGACAGCGAGGTTTATCAGGTTGCGGCTCAGATAGGTATTGATATTAGTACCTATAAAGCAAGCAATGAAGAACAGCTTAAGAATGCTGAGACTGAAATTAAACATGCGATTAAAAAACGTCAATATGAAAATACAGAAGAACAGAATGCGGCAGATATGAAAAAGCTGGATGATAAGCCTAAATTGCAAGAAGAGTATAAAAAAATAGAAAAGGAAGAAAGACCAAATCCAGAGGTTGAAAAGGAAAAGACACAACAGCAAGGCGAGAATAAAGACAAAGAAGCAAAAGAAGAGACAGCTTCGATGGGTGATTTATTAAGAAAGCTTTCGGGCAGACCCTCAAAATCAGATGCTTTCGAGAGGAAAACTACTGAAATTTCTAATCCTGTTAAAACGGTGGTAAAAACTTTGAATACGACGGCTACGGTTATTAATCGTATTTCTAATCAAGGGCGGCCGTAGATTTTTGATAAAAAATGCTTGCAAAATAAATTTTTTCTGCTAAATATATGCACGAATCGGCAATGGTGCCGATGATAACAATATAACACACGCAAGCCAAGGCGGATTGCTTTTGATGAAAAGTTAAATTCGCTCCGGTGCCTTGAGAAATCAAAGCCAAAAGCTTGCGGAGGTTTAACCGGAAAAGAAAAGGAATTTATATATGTCACTTCCGACTTTTACTTTGCGTCAGCTTGTTGAAGCAGGCGCGCACTTCGGTCACCACGCTCGTCGTTGGAACCCGAAAATGGCTCCTTACATTTATGGTAAGAAAGACAATATTCACATCATTAACTTGCAAAAAACATATCCGATGCTTTACAACGCATTAAATGCAGCGCGTGAAGTGGCGGCTAACGGCGGCAAAGTCTTGTTTGTTGCTACAAAAAAGCAAGCTCAAGATGTGGTGAAAGAAAACGCACTTCGTTGCGGTCAATATTATGTGAACTATCGTTGGTTAGGCGGTATGCTCACGAACTGGAAAACAGTTCACAAATCAATTACCCGTTTGGTCAAATTAAACGATATGTTCGAAAATAACCAAACAGAAGGTTATACCAAAAAGGAAATTTTGAACCTTAAAAAAGAGCAAGAAAAACTTGCAATGTCTTTGAATGGTATTATGAACATGGGTGGTCAGCCTGATATGCTTTTTGTGATTGATACACCTAAAGAAGCTCTTGCAATCAAAGAAGCTAAAAAACTCGGCATTCCTGTTGTCGGTATTGTTGATACAAATGCTGATCCGACAGAAGTTGATTATCCGGTTCCGGCTAACGATGATGCTATTCGCGCCATTACGCTTTATTGCGAACTCATGAGCGCTGCCATCGTTGACGGTATGGCATCTGAAATGGAAGCCAAAGGTGTTGAGGTTGAAGCTGAAGCATCTGCTGAAGAAACAGCTGAAACAAAGGCTCCCAAAAAACGTGCCCCGAGAAAAAAAGCTGAAGAAAAAGCAGCTGAATAATCTTTTTTAAGAAAAAAAGGCGGTGGTTTTCACTGCCGCCTTCGTTTGAAATTTTTTGTAAAGGAAAAAATATTATGGCAGAAATTACAGCCGCTAAGGTTAAGGAATTAAGAGAAACAACCGGTGCCGGTATGCTCGATTGCAAAAAAGCTTTGGTCGAAGCAAACGGCGAAATGGAGCAAGCTATTGACTGGCTCCGCAAAAAAGGTTTGGCAACGGCTGCTAAAAAAGCTAGTCGTGTTGCTGCCGAAGGTTTGGTCGCCGTTAAGGTTGAAGGAAACAAAGGTGCTGTTGTGGAGGTGAATTCTGAAACAGACTTCGTTGCTAAAAACGACATTTTCCAAGAGTATGTTCAAGATGCGGCAACTGTCGCCCTTTTGAGTGACGGCGATATTGAGAAAATGAAGGCTTTCGGTTGCCCGAAATGCGGTAAGTCTTTTGGCGAACGTTTGACGGATATGATTGCAAAAATCGGCGAAAATATGAATTTGCGTCGTGCCGCTGTTGTTGAAGTTCAAAACGGTGTTGTTGCTTCATACATTCACAGTGCTTTGAAACCCAACTTGGGCCGTATCGGCGTGTTGGTTGCTTTGGAATCATCCGCTGACAAAGAAAAATTAAATGAACTCGGCAAGCATATTGCAATGCATATTGCCGCTTCATCTCCGCTTTTCTTGGATGTTGCAAGCGTTGATCCGGCCGCTGTTGAACATGAACGCGGTATTTATGCCGAGCAAGCTCGCGCATCGGGCAAGCCTGAAAATATCATCGAAAAGATGGTTGAAGGTCGTGTTCGTAAATATTACGAAGAAGTTGTTTTGACGGAACAAGCCTACATCATGGACCCCGACAAAAAGGTCAAAGATGTGATTGCAGAAGCCGCCAAAGAACTCGGCACGGAAATCAAACTTTCTTCATATGTCCGCTTCAAACTTGGCGAAGGGTTGCAGAAGAAGGAAGAGGATTTTGCAGCCGAAGTAGCCGCTCAACTTCAAAAATAGCGTATAATGGCTAACTACTTGTAAGCTCTTGTGCTTATGTACCTTTTTGTACACTGTGCACAAGAGCTTACTGCGTATTTAGCGCATTCTCCGCTATTTTTTAACAAAGGTATGGCGAGTTTAAGAGGTCCTGATAACTTTCAAATAATGGTCAACAGTTTGTAGGTATTCGTACTTATGTACCTTTTTGTACACTGCGCACAAGAGCTTACTGCGTATTTAGCGCATTCTCCGCTATTTTTTATATTCAAATAAATAAAGGCTTTGTGCGATTTTGTGAGTTTTAAGCTTTTGATTGTTTACCATAAATGATTATACAGATCATTTCGTTTGGATAGTTCTCTTTCTAAATAGGCACCGCCGAATTTTTCTTGAAGAGTTTGTTCTTGGGAAAAAACAGAAGTGCCGAGCCCGAGTCGATGAGAGTTCCAAGAGACACCTATTGCTTCTAAAATTGTCGGAAACAAGTCGATTTGAGTGAATGTGCGATTTCTTTCCTGAAGATTAATATCCGTATTCAGAAACAAATTATAAATATGACGTTCATCAGGCATTGAAAAATCATTGCCTTGTCGTAAATGGTCGCCCAGTAAAACAATAACCGTGTTTTGATAATAAGGATAGGATTGAAGAGTTGTGAGAAAATCGGCTGTTGCTTGTGCAGTGTGGTAAATCGTGTCATATTCTTTGTATGCCAAATGTGTATCTGTGGAAATTTTAGGGTCGTAATGATGATGCGTATCAATGGTGTTGATAATGGCAACAAAAGGTTCTTTCATGCTCTTTAATTCGTTTGCGGCAATTTGAAAGACATCTGAATCACCATATCCCCATCCGCCGGCTCTTTGGTATTGAGGATACATTTTTTCGATATTTTGACTGTCTAAATATTTCTCCTGAAAACCGTTATCACATAAAAATTTTTTTTGGCCGGCAAAATTTGTATTAATTCCGGAAATAAAAAAAGTGTGATAATGGTTAGATGTTAAGATTTTGCCTAAAGTATATGTGTTTTTTAATTGTGTCAGATTTTTTCCGTATTGGTGCAATATGTCTATCGGAATAAGCGTTGTGGGAACGCCGCTGAATAAAGCAAGTATGGCAGGTTGTGTCGAGGTTGTGCCAAATCCGTTGGTGTAATTTTGAAAACTGATACCCCGTGCTTGTATTGCTTGGAGCGGTGACAGAAGATTTGTTCCAAAAAAGGAAGTATTGCAGAAAGTTGTTTCAAAGCTTTCTAACAAAATGATAATTAAATTTTTCTTTTGGGTCGGAAAAGTAAAATTTTGTTTTTCAGGTTCTACATAATTTTCTTCATAAAAAGTACTTTTCGGCGGAAAAATTTTTTCAGTCTTGGTCAGTAAAGTATGAATAGAATAAGTCCATATGATAAAAAAAGTGCCTAATATAAGGCAATTGATATAATTACTCTTTATATAGGACAATATTTTTTGAAAGACCGCCAGACGCATTATTTCAGGCAGAAGCAAGAAAGCCGTGCTATATGATGCCGAAGGTAATAAACAGCGAAAAAAATATGTTTCGATAAAATGATAATCGGTTCCTTCTAAACCCGATAATAAAAAGAACAGAATTTGAGAAAAGTTTGAAAATGGGAATTGAACAATAATAAATTTTTTTGTTTCTAAAAACAAAAAAATAAGAAAAAGAAGAAAAAAAGCGCAGATGTATGCCATTGCTTTTTTGATGCTTTTTTGTTTTTTTGCTGTCATGTTTCATTTCCTTTTCTTCAACCAAACAAAAACCCGACTTTTATTGAAAAAGCGGGCGGATGTTCGTCAACCAAAAGCAAATGAAATGGCTCGGTATTTTCGAGCGAAAGCCTTATATAACCGACATCCGCCCTTAAAACAGGGGAATGTGTCGGCATATTTAAGGTCTTGCAATATGACCATTTGCTTTTAGGGCGACGAAGCCCAAAATTGTCATGTGACAATTTCGATGTCAGTTTATTTTAATTTGAAGGAAAATCAAGCTTTATTTTGAAACGGTATCGAAAGCACAAGGAGTTTTTAGCGGATGTCTGAGAATTGAAAAAAACAATTTGAATGTTAAACAGCCGAAGTTTTTTTCTTCTTTTTTAATGTAAAGCTATGGCTTTCGGCGATCAAAGATAAAACCGTTTCATCATCCAGCGAATCGTTTAAAACAACTGTTATCCAATATTTTTTATTCATATGGTAGGCCGGATAGATGCCGTTTTGTTCGACAAGTTCGGGGATTTTTTTTGCATCTATTTTAAGGTTCATCACTTCAACCGTGCCGGACTTGTTTTTATCTAATTTTTCAAACTCAAGGCTCATGACAAGGGCATACCACTTTTCACTGTCGGGGTTTTTGAAAACGCCGAATGTAGGGTATTTTTCCCACGGGAAAGCAGGCGAATCGCCGTATAGTTGTTGAAGCTTTGAAGCAATGCGAGTTGTTTGACGAGATAAGAACACATTTGAGGTTGTGCATTTCAAGCAAATGTCTTTTAAGATGTCGATATATTCGGTGCGCACCAAGCCGGCGTAGCCGATGGCCATTTCATCAACACGAATGGCAAAATAAACATCACCCGTGTCAATATCATAGACGTCACCTTTGATGCCGTCTTTTGAAATCAAAACAATAGCTTTGAAAGCGCCGTTCATAATTGTTTTTTCAAAAACATAGACATTGTTTGATTTTTTGAAACCGTAAGGTTTAAGTTTTGAAAAATCAATGGTATGCCGCTCAAAAATTTGTTCTTCTATTGTCATAAAAACTTTCTATCATATTTAACTGATTCTTTCAAGGGCATGATTTATTTTTTTATTTGACATTTGATGTTTTTTATGTCATAACCAAAGTCACTTTTGGGGTTATAGCTCAGTTGGGCGCGAGGATAGAAAATGCCTGTAATGGCATTTTATACCACAAGCGGCGAAGTTTTGTTAATGAGCAAATGAAGCGAAAAGCGAATGCGGCGAATTTACAAAACGAGTGACCGAGCAACTGAGCCTCAAATACGAAAATTATCATGGGGTTATAGCTCAGTTGGGAGAGCGCTTGAATGGCATTCAAGAGGTCAGGAGTTCGATCCTCCTTAGCTCCACCAATAAAAGAAAACCGAAGGTTCATATCTTCGGTTTTTCGTTTTTTAAACAATCTGTTTCATAATCTTATTGTTTTTTTAAGATTTCTTGTTTATCGTTATTTTCGTTAGGACAGCCCAAGTCCTGACAGGACATTGACAGTCTTGAATAACATGGGCAAACATAGCTTTTGTGTTACATTGTTAATGCAAAAGGAAGTTGCCATATTGGGCATCTCACCTGAAAAGGGTGGATGCCAGTGAATAAGGCATATACCCAATAGCTGGGCTACTTTTCGTGTTATTCGTAGTGTCAACGTCCACCCGCCTGAAAAAGCGGGTGAAATTGCGAGAAAATATGGCAAAAAAATAATCAACCTCGCTAATTAAGTGATGATTTGTCGGCTGATTTTTGTTGCAAATTTTTTATCAAGCGATATTTTAAGAACATGAAAAAAGTTTTTATTTTGATGGGGGCGGGGATTTCCGCCGAATCGGGGCTCAAGACTTTTCGCGACGCGAATGGTCTGTGGGAGAATTTTAAGGTTGAAGATGTGGCATCGATTGAGGGGTTTGAAAAAAATCCGAAACAGGTGCATGAGTTTTATAATATGTTACGTCCTCAAATGGATAAAGCACTGCCGAATGCGGCGCATATCGCCATTGCGGATTTTGAAAAAAGAGCGGATATTTCGCTTTATTTGGTGACGCAAAATGTGGATTTATTACACGAAAAAGCAGGCTCGAAAAATGTGAGGCATATGCACGGGCGGATTGATGAAACGGTGTGCCTCAAGTGCGGACATGTTATCAAAACGCCCGAAAAAAGCGCATTTGATGATGTGTGTGACAAATGCGGCGCAAAGGGTTATTTGAAGCCAAATATCGTGTTTTTCGGTGAGATGCCGATGTTTATGGACGAGATTGAAAATGAGCTCAAAAGTTGTGATGTTTTTGTGGCCGTCGGGACATCGGGGGTGGTTTATCCGGCGGCCGGATTTGTGCAAGAAGCAAAGTATTACGGCGCTGAAACGTATTTGTTTAATTTGGAATACATCGAAAACAACTATTATTTTGACCACCAAATTTTAGGCAAGGCTTCTGAAACATTGCCGGCGTTTTTGCAAAAGCTTTAAGATATATATTATTTGCTAAAAAAGCGCTTGACAAAGCATAAAATATCATATATTCAAATCGTGAAAAAAATCACGATTAAAGAAAAAGTAATGGTTACGATAAAAATTTGTTTAGGAAGTTCTTGTTTTGCGAGAGGCAATGACAGCATTCTTGCCTTTTTGCAGGAAAAAATCAAAGAGAAAAATTTGAGCGATAAGGTTGAAGTGTTCGGTTGTCGGTGCAATAATTTGTGTACGGACGGGCCGAATATTTTTGTGAACGGTGAAAAATACAGCCATATCAGCAAAGAAAATATTGAAAAGATTTTGGAGGCTATTTAATGGAAAAATTGAGCCCTGTATACACGCTCAACAATGAGTGCCAAGATTGTTACAAATGTGTGCGCAGGTGTCCGGTCAAGGCGATACGTATTCAAGATGGGCATGCGTGTGTGATTGGTAACAGGTGTATTGCATGCGGCAAATGTGTGGCGCCATGTCCGAGCGGAGCAAAGAGAGTGCGCTCTGATGTGGCGTACGTTAAAGAAATGATTGCTTCCGGCAAAAAAGTTTATGTTTCGCTCGCGCCGTCATGGCGTGCGAGTTTTGGTTGCACAGCCGAACAACTTGTTTCGACCTTTCAAAAGCTTGGTTTTCAAGGGGTGAGTGAAACGGCGCTCGGTGCCGAACAGGTTTCAATCAAAACGGCGGAAATCTTAAACAAAGCGGATAAAGGGCTTTTTATTTCAAGCGCTTGTCCGGTGATTGTGGATTATATCCATCTTTATAAACCTGAAATGGTGCAATATATTGTGCCGCTCGCTTCGCCGGCACAGACGCATGCCAAACTTTTGAAAGAAAAATTCGGTGAGGACATATCGGTTGTTTTTGTGGGGCCTTGTATTGCCAAGAAAAACGAATCTGATTCAAATCCTGATTTGATTGCGAGCGCTTTGACGTTTGAAGAATTGAAAGTTTGGCTCAAAGAAGATGATGTGGTGATAGAGGAAAAAGAAGGCGATGAAAATGGTTTTGTGCCCGATATGGCGCATGAAGGTGCGCTTTATCCCTTAGACGGAGGCATGAACAAGACAATAGAACTTGTCGGCGTGAAAAAAGATGTGCAACTGACACAGGTTTCATCACTCCATCTGTTTTTTAAGACGCTTGATTCGGTTGATGTCAGCCATTTGACAAAGCCCTTGTTTATTGAGGCTTTAGCTTGTGCCGGAGGCTGTGTGAACGGGCCTTGTGTGGCAACAAATGAGGCGCATTTGAATAATGTGTCGACGATTTTAGGCAATGTGAACTATCGCAGTGATGTGCCGCAAGTAGCCGAGGTTGCCGTTGAAAAGCAATTTGCAAGAGAGGCTGTTCAAAGAAAAGAATGGACATTAGATGAAATGAAAGAGGCTTTGAAGAGAATCGGCAAATACGCACCTGAAGATGAAATTAATTGCGCCGGCTGCGGTTATCAAACATGCAGAGGTTTGGCAAAAGCCCTCTTGCAAGGAGATGCGGAACCGTCGATGTGTGTTTCGTATATGCGTCAGCTTGCAACAAAAAAGGTGGCGGCCATGCTCAAATCCATGCCGTCAGCGATGTTTGTTTTAGATAAAGAATTTAAGATTTTGGAAACGAATGAGGCTTTTATTAAGGAGTTTACGGGGGATATGAAAAATGAATTTCTTGCCAATCCTTCGCTTTTAAGCGGGGTGAATGTGCAAAATTTTGTGCCGTGGCAGGATATTTTCAAGACCGTGTTGACAACCAATCAGGAAGTGCACAAAGAGCACTATCGCTTCAACGGCAAAGTTTATGATGTGCATGTGTTCGGCATTGAAGCCGGTGAGAGTTTGGGCGCTATTGTGAGCAATGTGACCTTGAATTTGAACGGGCATGAATATGTGGCAAAACAGGCGCGGGAAGTTATCAACAAAAATATTGCAACCGTTCAGCAAATTGCTTGTTTGCTTGGCGAACATATGGTCGAAACGGAGGCGCTTTTGAGCGCAATTGCCGAAGACTATAAAAACGAAGATGAGGAATAAAAGCCGATGTTCGTCGATGTGTGGTGTCATAAAGTTAAAAAATATAATCAAAACGCGTTTGGTGATTATTTTGTTTCAAAACGTGAAAAAGACGGCAAGATTTTTGCCGTTTTGTCGGACGGTTTAGGCAGCGGCATTAAAGCAAACATTTTATCGTGTATGACATCGACAATGCTTTTGAAATTTATGGAAAAAGAAGTGCCGATTAAAGAAGCGGCGGAGATTATTATGAACTCGTTGCCGGTTTGTCAGGTCAGAAAAATCAGCTATGCGACTTTTTCGGCCGTTCAGGCTGATGAAGACGGCAATGTTTTGGTTGTCGAAGAGGGTAATCCCTCTTTTTTGCGGATGAAAGGTGACGAAATTTGCGAGCCGAATTATCATGAGGTGATTTCAACTTCTTTTCCGGACAGGCATTTGAGGGTCTATCAATTCAAAGCCGATTTGGGTGACAGGCTTGTTTTTTGCTCGGACGGGGTGACGCAAGCCGGTATGGGTGAAAGTGCCTATCCTTTGGGGTTTACAAGAGAGGGGTTTATCCGGTATGTGAAAGGGGCTTTGAAGGTCAATCCTGAAATATCAAGCTCGAATTTGGCCTCAAAAGTTGTGATGCGTGCCATGCAATGTGAGCCGGAGATGTTGCCGCAAGACGATATTTCGTGCGCGGTGATGTATTTTAGGAATCCGCGAAAGGCGCTTATTTTTACGGGACCGCCGTATGAAAAACAAAAAGACGGCGAATATACAAGGCAACTCTTGATGTTTGGCGGCAAAAAAGCGATTTGCGGCGGCACGACAGCCAATCTCGTTTCGCGCGAAAGCAAAAGGCCCGTTATCAGTATGCCGGTGATGAATATGGGTTCGCTTCCGCCGATATCAAAAATGGACGGGGTTGATTTGGTGACCGAGGGAATTTTAACGCTGACGCGTACGCTTGAATATTTGGAACAGGAAAAACTCAATGAACAAGATGCAGCCGGTGAATTAGTGAAGTTTTTACTTGATTGTGATATGATTGAGTTTATGGTGGGTGCAATGCTCAACCAAGCCCATTATGATCCGAGCTTGCCGATTGAAATCGAAATCAGGCGCAATGTGATTAAAAAAATGAAGAAGGTTTTGGAAAATAATTATTTTAAACGTGTGACCATTCATTATGTTTAGGAGAACAAATATGGCAAAAGTAAAAATACAAATTTGCAACGGAACAACCTGCTTTGTGATGGGCGGCGGTAATCAGCAGGCCTTATCCGAGATTTTGAAAAATAAATATCAGGATAAGATTGAAATAGAAGCTGTGCGCTGTTTTGAGCTTTGCTCTCAGAAAGATGCATTTTCAAAAGCGCCTTTTGTGAAAGTTGACGGGCAAATGATTGATCAGGCAAATTTAGAAAAAATTAAAAAGGTTATAGAAGAGAAATTATAAAATGACAGAAGAAATTGTTGCAACAAAAAGATTAAAAAGAGAAATTTTGGTGCGTCTGGTCAAGGCATTTATGTCGGACAATTTTGAAGAAAATGTGCGATTGATTCCGTATGATATGAGACCAAAGGGAAGCGAAGTGCCTTTCAGGTGCTGTATTTATAAAGAACGTGCGATTTTGCGCTCGCGCGCTATTGCAGGCCTCGGGTTTGCCATGGAGGAAGATGATGAGCGCACGCTTTTATCTGACTTTGCGCGCAAGGCATTGGAGCGCGAAAGACCGGAGGAACATCCGCTGACCGTTTTGCAAAATGCGTGCAAAGGGTGTCCGTCTTCTAAAATTTTTGTGACCGAACTTTGTCAGAGCTGCGTGGCAAAGCCGTGTTTGACGGTTTGCAAGTTTGGGGCGATTGATCATGTGAACGGAAGGTCTGTCATTAATCAGGAAAAGTGCAAAAAATGCGGTATGTGTATGAATGCGTGTCCGTATCATGCTATTGTCAAGACGATTGTGCCTTGCGAGGAAGCTTGTCCGGTCGGCGCCATTGCTAAAGGTGAAGACGGATTTGCGCATATTGATCATGAAAAGTGTATCTCTTGCGGTAAGTGTGTGACGGCTTGTCCGTTTGGAGCCACGCATGCCAAAAGCCAGATTATTGACGTTTTAAGGCGCATTAAAGAAGGCAAAAAAGTGATTGCAATGTTTGCGCCGGCACTTATCGGGCATCTGCCTTGCGGTGCCGAACAACTCAAAGACGCATTCAAAAAGATAGGTTTCTTTGATGTTTATGAAGTGGCTCAAGGTGCTGATGTGACGGCCAAAACGGAAGCTAAAGATTTTGAAGAACGTCTCAAAGAAGGGGCGTCTTTTATGACAACATCTTGTTGTGCGGCATATAATGAGCTTGTGAAAAAGCATTTGCCGGAGATGAAACCTTATGTTTCAGATGCCAAAACACCGCTTTACTACACAGCAGAAATTGTCAAAAAAGAACATCCGGAGGCGGTGACGGTGTTTATCAGCCCGTGTTTTGCAAAACGACGTGAGGTTTTGGACAATCCGAACATCAATTATGTGTTAAATTTTGAAGAACTCGGTGCTATATTCATTGCTATGGGAATAGAAGTTGACACATGCGAAGAAAAGGAGTTTGCATATAAGAGCTCTAAAGAGGCGCGCGAATTTGCCGTTTCAGGCGGGGTGGCACGCTCTGTTTTGGCGGCATGGCGCGGCGAACCGGATGCTGTCAAGCCGGTGGTTATTAACGGGCTCAATAAGGAAAGTTTACGTAATCTCAAAGTTTATGCCAAAACGGGAAAATGCCCGCTCGGCAATCTGGTTGAGGTGGTGTGTTGTGAAGGCGGATGTATTGGCGGAAACGCCGGCTTAAATACGGTTAAATCCGCACTCAAAAAAGTTGGCGAATATGCTTCAAAGGCTCATTCGCTTGAAAATGAATAAGAAAAGAAAGGTAAAAAAATAAAATGACAACAGAACAAAAACAAGTGTTAACGTTAGAAGATTTGGACGCGCTTCTTGACAGAGTGCATGCGGCGCAAAATCAATACGCCACATTTTCGGAAGAAAAAGTTGATGCGATTTTTAAGGCTGCCGCAACCGCTGCCAACAAAATGCGAATCGATTTGGCCGAAATGGCTGTCGAGGAAACGGGTATGGGCGTTTTGGAAGACAAAATCATTAAAAATCACTTTGCAAGCGAATATATTTATAACAAGCACAAAGGGGTTAAAACTTGCGGTATTATCAAACGCGACAAGGTAAACGGAACAAAAATCGTGGCGGCACCGCTCGGGGTGATTGCCGGTATTGTGCCGACAACAAATCCGACATCAACCGCGATTTTCAAATCTTTGATTGCTTTGAAAACAAGAAACGGTATTGTGTTTTCACCGCATCCGAGAGCTAAAAAATCAACAATTGCCGCCGCTAAGGTCGTTCTGGATGCAGCCGTTAAAGCCGGTGCACCGAAAGATATTATCGGCTGGATTGATGAACCGACAATGGAGCTTTCGGGCGCATTGATGGGGCATAAGAAAATTCAGTGTATCTTAGCAACCGGTGGCCCGGGGATGGTGAAAGCGGCCTATTCGAGCGGAACGCCGGCCATCGGCGTCGGTTCGGGAAATACGCCTGCGATTATTGATGAAACGGCAGATATTAAAATGGCAGTTTCTTCGATTTTGATGTCTAAGACTTTTGATAACGGTATGATTTGCGCTTCCGAACAATCGGTGATTGTGGTCAAAGATGTCTATGATGCCGTAAAAAATGAATTTGTTTATCGCGGTGCTCATCTCTTAAATAAAAAGGAAACAGAGCAACTTGCAAAAATTATTTTGACACCGAAAGGGGTTAATGCGTCGATTGTTGGTCAACCGGCTTATAAAATTGCTGAGCTTGCCGGATTTAAGGTGCCTCATGATGCAAAAATTTTGCTTGCCGAACAAACGGATTATAGCGCGGAAAATCCGTATGCCCATGAAAAATTATCGCCTATTTTGACCATGTATAAGGCCGAAAATTTTGAAGAAGCAACGGATATGGCTTATGCGCTTGTAAACCTTGGCGGTTTGGGACATACGTCTGTTTTATACACCGATGAGCGTGTGCAAGACAGAATAGATTTTTATGCGGCAAAAATGCCGACAGGTCGAATTTTAATAAACAGCCCGTCATCTCAAGGCGGAATCGGCGATTTGTTCAATTTCCGTTTAGAGCCCTCACTGACATTAGGTTGCGGTTCTTGGGGCGGCAACGCAGTGAGCGAAAATGTTGGGGTGAAACATTTATTAAACTATAAAACAGTTGCAGAAAGGAGAGAAAATATGTTGTGGTTTAAGGTGCCTCCGAAAATTTATTTCAAGCGCGGTGCAACCGATTTGGCTTTGCGCGAATTTGAAGGTAAAAAGCGTGCGTTTATTGTGACAGACAGATTTTTGTTTGACAGTGGCGCGGTGAGAGCCATTACAGATGTTTTTGAAGAAATCGGAGTTGATTTTCAAATTTTCTTTGACGTCAAACCGGATCCGGATTTGTCGACAATTGAGCAGGCTTTGACAATGGTTAAAACCTATCAGCCTGATTTGATTGTGGCATTGGGCGGCGGTTCGCCGATGGATGCGGCAAAGGTGATTTGGCTGATGTATGAGCACCCTGAGACGAATTTTGAAGATGTGGCAATGCGCTTTATGGACATCAGAAAGAGGATTTGCCAGCTTCCGGAACTCGGGCTGAAAGCAAAGCTTGTTTGTATTCCGACAACATCGGGCACGGGTTCGGAGGTCACACCGTTTGCGGTGATTACCGATGATAAAACGCATCTGAAATATCCTTTGGCAGATTATGCGTTAACGCCATCAATGGCCATCGTTGATGCGAACTTTGTTGACGGTATGCCGAAAGGTTTGACATCTGCCGGCGGTATTGATGCTTTGGTGCATGCGTTGGAAGCTTATGTTTCTTGTATGGCAACAAACTATACAAACTCGCTTGCTTTAGAGGCAATTAAGCAAATTTTCCGTTATTTGCCAAGCGCATACAAAAACGGTGCAAACGATCCGAAAGCAAGAGAAAAAATGCACAATGCCGCAACAATGGCCGGTATGGCTTTTGCAAATGCCTTTTTGGGCTTGTGTCATTCCATGGCGCATAAGTTGGGCGCGATGTATCATATTCCGCATGGTATTGCAAATGCGCTTCTGATTTGCCAAATTATTCGCTTTAATGCTAACGACAAGCCGACAAAGCAGGCGATTTTCCCGCAATACAAAGTTCCGGAAGCAAAGAAACGTTATGCACAAATTGCTCATGTTTTGTATTTGGGCGATGAAAAGACAAGCGAAGATGAGCGCGTTAATTTGCTCATTGATGCTGTTGCCAAGCTTAAAGACGAGATTGAAATTCCGAGATCAATCAAAGAATACGGCATTGATGAAAAGACTTTCATGCAAAATCTTGATGAGCTTGTGAGATTGGCTTATGATGATCAGTGCACGGGTGCAAACCCTGTTTATCCGCTAATGAGCGAGATTAAGCAAATTTATATCGATGCTTTTGAAGGAAAATATTAAAAATGTTGGCAATCTCGGGTAAATTGATACATCGTTTGACGCTTTATCACGGTATATTAACTTATACGCTGTGCGGGCAAGAATATGTTTCAAGCAACGAGATTGCCACCCTTTTGAAGATTGATGATTCTCAGGTTAGAAAAGATATTGCTCTTTGCGGTGTTCAGGGGCTACCCAAACACGGATACAAGGTTTTGGCTTTGAAAAAAAGCATTGAGCAAAAGCTTTCTTTTAACAAACAGAAGGATATTTTTGTGATTGGCGCCGGACATTTGGCAACGGCTTTGACGCAATATGCTGATTTTAAGGCTTACGGCATCAATATTTTGGCGCTTTTTGACAATTATGAATCAAAAATCGGACAAATGATTAACGGCAAGCGCGTTTTTGATATTAATCGTTTGGAAAACTTGATTGGACGGATGAAAATCGACACCGTGATTTTGGCTCTTCCGCCTCAAAATGCGCAAGAAGTAACAAATCGTCTTGTCAAAAGCGGGATTAAATTTATTTGGAATTTTACGCCGTGCATTATTGAGGTTCCCGATGAGGTTGTCGTTTGCTATGAAAATATTGTGAGCGGGTTTTTACAGCTCATTTTGTAAATCTTGAGAAGCTTTTCTCATGGCTTCTAATGTCCTCTTTTTTCCTTATGCAGTATTTTCTACACTGCGTCGAATTCATGCGTGCCGGATAAAGATTTTGAAGAAGCGTATGATGCAAGGGATTATCCAAGTCCGTCATAGGTTTGCGAATTTTTATTAAATAACACAAAAAAACGCTCTACCGGATTATTTTTTATATAACCCATTATATGCCTTGATTTTATTTGCTTTTTTGCACTTTTTATCGCTTTTATCATTTTTAATTCTCTGCCGGCGTTGAGCCTCTATCTTCTGCTTGTCCGAAACCCGAATCCCGTTTGGCAAATCGAGCTGATTTATTTTAGCTTTGTGTCGCTCGGCTTTGTTCTCCCGTTTGCCTCGCTTTGTTTTTATTCCAACTTGGCTCTGCTGATTGAAAACGAACCTTGGTGCAATTTTAAGCAAATTTATCAAAAAACACGGTTTAAGCTCTCTAAAATTTTCTTTTCATTTGCGGTTGTTTTAGGTTTTTGCCTGCTTTTGTTTATGAGCGTCAACAACAGCTTAAAGGCAAACATTTTTGAACCGTTTTTTGTGTATAACACCATAAGCGAATATCTTTTTGAACTCACGATTTTATTGATTTTCACACTTGTTTTGAACTTCATCCGCGTTCAAAAAGAGATTTTTGAATAAAATTTCAGCCTATCTTTCACAAGAATCTATTTGACTTTTTTCCTTTGGTGTGGCATCATTAAAGTATAACCGAAATGGTTATGGTGTCTAGTTGGCATTTTCGAAACGTATACTCCTGCTAACGGGAGTTCTTGATATAAGCATATTTATGACGAATAAAAGAGGCTGCGTTTCGACAGTTAACTAGCTCCCACTTTGGATATTTTCTGAAGTGATTTTTTTTTCAGTAAACATCATCCTGAGCTTGTTTCGGGATCTAACAAAGGAGAAAAACGATGAGATACAAATTTTTAACAGCTGTCTTAGCAGCCTCAACAGCCCTATCTGATATAGCCATGGCAACAATTCCCGAAGGTTGTGTTGATAAGGGCGACGGCACTTGCATCTATCGCGAAAAAAATGTGACGTCGCAATATGACACCTCAAGCGGATATATCCTTCAAAAAACAGTTTTAAGTGCCGCACAAGGCGGCGAAGGGGTTGGCGTCAGCACCAATGTTTATAACTATAGCTATGATGCTAACGGAAATGTGAGCGAACTTTCTCTGACCCAATATCCGGATGGTTCTGATAAAAGCCAAAAAACCGTTGTGCAATACAGCTACGATGAAGATAACAATTTGATTTCAGCAACGCGCCAAAGTTATGAAAATTATGACAACCCTAATGTCAACAATTTCGCTTTTAATGAACTGAATATGTTTGACGGACCTCACATGCTCTATACATCTGAGCCGTCGACAGATCCCTATGGCAACCCGCAGACTTATGTTTATGACACGCACGAAAACGGAAACAAAACAAAAACTTATTTGTGGGATGAGAATAACGGAGAGGTTTATACATATAATAGCGATGGCATATTGATAGGCTATGGCTATATACAAAACGGCGAAACGAATAATGTCTACACACTCGATAATAACGGTGCGCTGCTGTCCGTTGGCGCTCAAGCTGGAACTGTAATAGACGTCACTTATGATGAAAACGGCGGCTTTTCAGCCTCAGAAAGTTACGGTCAGTCAAACTCATACAAATTAACCATTGACCCGAACTATACTTTGCCTGACGGGAGAGTCGTCACTTTGCAAACGATGTGGCAGGAAAAAGGATGGACAGGAGAACCTTTAGAAACAGTGTCCGCCTTTGCTTATCTTCAAGAAGGCAAAGAGATGATTGTAGACGGCTATACAAATTATGATAAATATGGCAATCCGACATACATTCGGATGTACTATTACACAGAAGACGGTCAGCCGGAAAATATAACAAACAAGTATTATTCTTACACCTATGACGAAGACGGACAGATATTAACCTGTTCAGAAAGAAATAATTCGAAAGATCCATGGGCGACTTGCAGTGAAAACAGCGGTTCAAACTCGAATGTTTCCGGCGGCGGTACAAATTCGGAAAATTCGGAAACAAGCGGTTCTTTTGCGCCTACCCGCAATCCAAAACGCATTTATACCGTTGAAGAAGCCGCGGCACTTTCAAAAGAAACAGGCAACACCTTCCGTCTTCGTTACAAATAAATTGTCTTTATTCAATCCCCCCTTGTGCGCCCTTGGCTCACAAACCCCAAAGCCCCCTCGTTTTTGCTCAAAGCAAAAACGTCCGGGGGCAAGGCAAAAAGTACCGCAACGTACATAACGTGAAGACACTTTTGACCTGAAATTTTGGGCTTAGATAACCTGTTATACGCGGTTTTTTAAGGGACGGGGTCATAGCCGGATCCGCCCCACGGGTGGCAACGTATAATGCGTTTTATTCCTATATATAGTCCTTTGACAACGCCGTGTTTTTTTAATGCCTCAATCATATATTCCGAGCATGTCGGCTTGTACCTGCAGCATCCGCCGCAAAGAGGCGATAAAAAAATTTGATAAAAGCGAACAAGCTTAATTAAGAGCCACTTCATCTTCAGATGTTTCCTTATTAACAGGTGGCGGAGGTGATTGAAAAATACCTTTTTCAATCATGGCATTTGCCTTTTTTAATGCCCATTTAATATCACTTTTAAGTTCTTTATACGGGCAATTTGCCGTGTTGTAGCGCCCGATTAAAACATATTCCACATTATCCATTGCTCTTGAGGGAAAAACCTCGCGCACAACGGCACGAAGCCTGCGTCGTGTTCTGGTACGTACAACGGCTGAGCCGATTTTCTTGGTGGTTGTAAAACCAACCTTAAACCGTATCTTTTCTTTAGATAAACTGGGAGCCGCCTGAAGAATAACGGTCGAAACGACCATTCGAATCCCATCGGCGACTCTTACAAAATCTCTTCTTTTTTTTAAGTGAAGAATTTTATCCATGAATTTTAAGCGGAAAGTTTTTTACGCCCTCTTGCGCGACGCGCTGCCAAAACTTTGCGTCCGCCGACTGTTGCCATACGTGTTCTGAAACCATGGCGACGAGCTCTGATGAGCTTACTTGGTTGATATGTTCTTTTCATATATTTTCTCCGGTTTATTAGTTATTATTTAAAACCGCCCTCAAAGGCGATTCTCGGGGTTAACGCTTTGCCTTATAAAGTTTTTTTCTATCCCTGTCAAGCAAAAAAATGAATTGCAATCGAAATCAATTTAATTATCACAAGCTTAACATTTTTAAACCTCTGAACTTTCACTTATAAAAAAACAAATGAGCTGTAAACTTTTATAATGAGTTTAATAAAAACCCCTAAAATCTATACTTCAGCCCGAAATCAAAACGGCTGCGATATTCACTGTCAACATACGATAAGAACCCGCCGTAAATTGACACATCACCTGCATCGTAAGAAAGCGTTGAGCGCAAAACGGCATAATCATCACGGCGCTTTTCGTCGCTGATTTTGAATGTGCCGTTCATTCCATTCATTTGAAGCTCCATATCATACGGATTGCCAAATTCGTGATAAAGCATGGCTCCTGCCATCAATTTAAGCTGATGGTTCTTCGCAATTTTCTTTTCTTTTGAAATATAGGCGCCAAAGCCCAATTCTGCCGAATAAGTTCTCTGATTTGCACTCGAAAGGCTGTATTGTTTTGTATCTTCTTTGAGTTTTGTTTGATAAGCCGTTAAATGAACCGCTGTGGCCGGTGAAAGTTCAAAACCACCGAAGGAAAGCGGATAGCGCACTTCACTTTCAAGTCCGAAGGCGCGTTTTTCAATATGTCCGTCATAGCTTCTGCTCTCATAGCCGTTGCGGTCATATGTGCCGTAGAGATACGACATCTTTGGTGAAAACACCATATTAAACCCGTTTTTCTTGAGCTGATACGGCATCAAAAGTTGAAAATTTTTGCTTTCTCTTGAGTTTTTCAGATGTCCGTCATCCGAACGCAACTCCGAAATCGCCAAACCGACGCCGAAATGCCCTCCGGCCATATTCGTTCCCGAAAGTGCATATTTCGTGTTTGAACCTCTGTCTTGAAACACTTTCGGCGCCACTTCACCCGAAAATGAAAATTCCCCGTCTTTCAACGCAAAAAGTTTGCTGTTCAAATCAAAGTTAAGCTCCTTTTGCATAATCATATCCTCATCGGCAAAGCGCGAAATCACATTTTGTCCCGTCAAATCACGCATGGCATTCTCAACCTCATTCAAACTTGATTTTGTTTTCAAATTCGCAAATAGAGCTTCATTATTTTGCATATCATAATTCTTTTCCAAAAAGCTTGCCACCGTGCTGTTTTCAACCACTTCATTGAAATCTTTTTTCGTTAATACGACATCGTTTCCTTTAAGCTCAGCGTCAAACAACACCGACTGAGAACTCAAATTCAAAGCGCTGGCATCTGATGTGTCAATTGCATTTAAGAGGGTATAATTTTGCTCAAATCCGTTTTTGACCACATCACTTGAAATGCTCAAATTGCCCGTTATCGCAGGCGCACTGAAAGTTCCGTTCTGCGCAAGTGTTACTCCTTTGCCCAAACTTAATGCTTTTGTTGCGCTCACCAAACCCATATTTTCAAATTCGGCGCCACCTGTTAAATAAATGGCATATCCGCCGTCAGGGGTTAAACAGCCTGTTGACGTATAAGTCGGATTATCTTCCCAGTTCAGATCAATATTATTAATTCTGAATTGAAATTCGCCCGTGTTTGTGATTTTTGCGCCGTTTGTGGCATAAATGCCGTATGTTTTTTCTTTTGACGGTCCCGAAACCCAAATGCGTCCGGAGTTTGTGACCTTGCCGCCGTCGCTGTAAATGCCGTATGCGTTGCCTGTTGTTGACGTTACATTGATTTCATAGCGCTGTGTTGAGTTTTCAATCGTTCCGCCTTTATTATAAATACCATAGGCATCACCGCCCGCACTTTCAACTTCAAGTCCGCTGGTGTTTGTCAGCGTTGCCGTGCCGCTGTCCGATTGCGTCACATAAATACCAAAAGCATTGCCCGTTCCGCCCGTTGTTTTTGCAGAAATCACACGCCCGTTTGTCATTGTGCCGTCTTCAACATACGCCCCGTAAACATTGCCCGTTGCACTTTGTGCTTGAACGGAATAAACAAGCGTTGTTTCGCTGATGTCTTTGATGTTATTGATTGTTCCGCCTTTGGTGTATAAGCCGTATGCATTGCCGGCATCTGCCGATGACGCCACCTCACCGGAATTTTGAATTGTCCCTAAAGAATAAAGTCCGTATGTGTTTCCGCTGCCTTGAGAATTGATGACACTGACAACCGAATCAATATACGAATACGTTCCTATTTTATTTTGATTATAAATCGTGCCGTTTGTGCCGGATTGGTAAATACCATAAGCCGCACCGTTTCCTTTATTTGAAACATTAATTTCTGAATACACAATTGCTGTCGGTGATGTTTCTTCCGCACTGCTGTCATCAAACTCGGCCGTATAAATATCATTCCCGCCGAAAATACCGTAAACCCTGCCGTCGCCGACATTGTTAATTGAAATTGTGCCGATGGCTTTGGCGGAACCTTGTGAAGCAATATCCGAAACAAGAATACCCGAGCCCTTGAGCTCCGCATAAACATTATAAATCGTATCCGCATTGTTTGAATAGAGCCCGTAAACCGTTCCGTCACTGTTGTTGTTGATGGAAATCGAAGATGTTTTGTTCATCACCAAAAAGTTTTCTTCAACTTTCTTCGTGTCCGTTTTTAAAACATCGCCGATCTCCGTGCTGTTATTGTCATAAACAACGTCATTAATCACATGTCCGGCAGTTTCACCGTTAAAATAATAGGCATTCGAATCTTTCACATAACCCTTCATGGTTGTGCCGTCCGTATCATACCAAATCTTGTTGCCGTCATCGTCATACTTATAATCCGGCTCCGTCACGGTTGCCGTTGTCGGCTCAATTGAAAAATATCCGTTTGCAAACTTATCCTGATCCAAACGATAATCATGCGGTGTTTGCGCCGCGTCATAAAACAGACCGTAAACATCAGCATAATTGTTGTTTGTGAGCGTTAATGTGCCTGCTTCATTGTAGTTTGAGTTAATGTCCGGATTACCGTACACATCTTTGCTTTGTTTTTTAACGCACATGCCGGTGCTGTCCTTGCCGTATCCGTTGATACACTCATCGCAAAGCGTTCCGCCGTAACCGTTTTCGCACACACATTTTCCGGCCTGTTGCGTTCCGTGCGCACATTCAAGCGTTTTATAACATAAATCTGTGCCGTAGTTGCCGTATCCTGCTGCACAGGTATTGCATTTTTCGCCCGCATACCCCGTATCGCAAACACAAACACTTTCCGACCAATGTCCGTGCACACAATTCGGATCCGTGCTTGAGCCGCCACCGCCTCCGCCGCCTCCGCCACCGAGCGCAATGGCTGTTCCGGCACCTGCCGCCACAACACCGGCACCGATTAAAGCCTTTGTTTTCCAGCTCATAGAGCTCATCTTAGCGGCATTTGCAGCAACCGCCGTATCCATATTACGCACCGGATTGATGACCACCGATTGCATAAATTCGCGATATCCGTTAATTTCCCACGTGCAGGGATGTGAAGGGTTTGCTCCTGATTGCAAAAATGATTTATAGGCTCTTCTGTCGCGGTTTCTTGCCGCCACGCACAACCCCGTGTCACCGCTTGAGTTGACCGAATCGATATTAAGCCCGCGCGAACGTGCCGCATTGATTGCCGAAACATCACCTCTTTGAGCAAGCGCATAAAGTGCACGAAAGCTTTCGGGAGAAAGAGCCTGCAAATAAGCCTCTGCCCTAAAGCTATAAAAACTTAAAACACAAGCAGCAACAAAACAAAAACGCCTCAAAATCATTTTTTCATCCTGATTTTAAATATGAAATATAGGAGATTATATGGCGTTATATGTAAATATTTTATTAAAAAGACTGCCCTATGCGGATATATTCAAACCCTTCTTTTTTCATTTGAGACGCATCAAAGATATTTCTTAAATCAGCCATTTTTTTGTGTCTCATTTTTTGTTTTAAGCTTTGAATATTAAGCGTATTAAATTCCTGCCACTCCGTCAAAACGGCAATCACATCAGCTCCTTCAAACACATCTTCAGGCAAGCGCGCATATTCGATTTTGTCGCCCAAAATGTTTTTGGCATTGTCGCTTGCTTGGTAGTCAAAAGCGTTAATTTTTGCGCCTTTTTCAAGCAAATGCGCCACAATTTCCATCGCAGGCGATTGTCTTACATCGTCTGTTCCGTTTTTAAAAGCGAGCCCCAACACCCCGATTTTAGGATTTTCAACGCCTTTGACCATATCTAAAATACGCTCGGCCATTTGAAGTTTGCGTGCTTTGTTGCCTTCGATTGTTTGTTTGATCAGGCTCATGTTTGCTCCGCATTTTTGAGCCATCAACGCCATTGCCATTGTGTCTTTCGGAAAACAACTGCCGCCATATCCCGGACCTGCATTCAAAAATTTGTTGCCGATGCGCTTGTCAAGCCCCATTCCGAGGGCGACTTCGTCAATATCCGCACCGGCTTTTTCGCAAAAATTTGCCATTTCATTGATGTAATGAATTTTCATCGCCAAAAAAGCATTTGAGGCATATTTAATGGTTTCTGAAGATTTGCGCTTGACAAAAAGCATCTGCGTTTTCCCCTCAAAAGGTGCATAAAGTTTTTTGATCACCTCTGCCGCTTTTGCATTGTTTGCCCCGCAAACCACTCTATCCGGGGCAAAAAAATCGGCAAGCGCATACCCTTCTCTTAAAAATTCCGGCAATGAGACAACATCAAAATCGGCAGTCGGATTGTTTTTTTTGATGATTTTTTCGACTTCATCGCCTGTTCCGACCGGAACGGTAGACTTGTTCGCCACAACCGTATATTTTTTCAAAAACGGCGCCAGTTCCTGTGCTGCCGCATAAATATAGCGCATATCGGCCTCGTTGGTTTCGGGATGCGGTGGTGTGCCGACCGCCAAAATCACAACATCGGCACCTTGAACCCCATCTTTCATTGAGGTCGTAAATTTTAATTTTCCATCACCGGCAACCTTCAAAAACAGTTCTTCCAAACCGTCTTCATAAAGTGTGAGCTTTCCGCTTTGAAGGGCATGGATTTTGTTTTCATCTTTGTCCACACAAACCACATCGTTGCCGAACGATGCAAATCCGACCCCTGTCGGCAAGCCGACATATCCTGTTCCGATAATTGCAATTTTCATTTTTTTTCAAACCTCTGTATCGTCCAAACTTTGCCCTAAAATATCACAAACCACATCATAGTCAAATCCTGCCCTCAAAAGTATCCCCATATCTTTTTGCCGATTTTCTTTTCGCTCATCATCATTTTGACGAAACGGGCCGATTTTCCTTTTTTTTGCGAGCTTTAAGGCAAATTCTTTCGGGTTATATTCTTCCTTTTCAATCAAATCATCAATTGCATTTTCATCAATGCCCTTCATTTTAAGCTTTGTTTTGATGTATCGTGCGGATTTACCCGTCGCTAAATAATCTTTAATCTTGAGCAAAGCATATCTTTCATCGCTCACATAATTCCAATTTTGAAAATCCGCTAAAATCTCTTCAATCCAAAGATATGCCTGATTCTTATCAAAATCAGGATTTTGATATGCATACCGATCGACTCTCCTTTTTAAGACATCTCTTAAATTTTGAACCGAACTTTCAAATCTTTCCAGATAATAAAGCCCGATATTTTTAAGCCTTATTTTTGTGATTTTTTTTAAGGCTTTTTGTTTTTGGGGCTGAGTTTTTGAATTCATCTCTTGAAAAATCTTTCAAATTGACTTAAATTGCCGATAATACTGTTAAATTATAATAAGGAAATATCAAATTGACCACTAAAAATTTTGACACTTGTGCATCATTTTATCTTGAAAACGGCGCTTTTATGGGGCGTCTGGTGCGCTTAAACGACGTTGTTTCAACCATTTTAAGAAATCATCAATATCCGTTAAATGTTTCGTCAGCACTTGCCGAAACAACGGCGCTTGCCGCTTTAACATCTTCCATGCTCAAATATGGCGGTCTTTTTACGCTTCAAATCCAAGGGAACGGCCCTGTTTCGCTCCTTGTGACCGATGTCACGGCAAACGGTAAAATTCGCTCTTGTGCCAAATTCGATGAAAAAAAATTAAACGAAGCAAAAGCTTTGCGCAAAACAGAAGATATTATTGAAGAAGTGCCCCACCTTGTCGGCGGTGGCTATATGGCCTTAACGGTTGACGAGCAAAACGGGTTGCCACCGTATCAAGGTGTTGTCGACCTCAAAGGTAAAAATCTTTCCGAACTGGCTCTGCGCTATTTTGCCCAATCTGAGCAGATAGATACGCTCTTAAAGCTTTTCGTCAAAACACCTGCCGGCGAAAGCCAAAGTTATATGTCTGCCGGTATCATCTTGCAAAAAGTTCCGCTAAAGGGTGGCAAAGAAATTGATTTAAGCGAACAAAACTTAAACCAAACGTGGGAAGATTTGAGCGCCTTTGTCCAGAGCCTCAAGGCGGACGAAGTTTTTGATTCTGCACTCTCAAACGAGGAAATTTTGCATCGTCTTTTCCATCAAAACAACCTCCGCTTCACAGGGGATAAAACTTTTGAATTCGGCTGTCGCTGCTCGCATGAAAAGCTCAAAAACACGCTTTCGTCTTTTGATGCAAAAGAGCTTGATGAAATGGCAGACAGCAATGGCAAAATCGAGGCAACGTGCAATTTCTGCGGTCAAAAATACACCTATTTGCGCACGGAATTGATAAAAGAAGAAAAACACTTGCAATAGACCTCATTTTGTATTAAAAACTCGAAATAGATTGAACTGTAAAGGAGGTTTTTATGCTTAAATTCTCTCGTATTTTGACTGTGATAACCATTCTGATATTAAGCGCTTGCGCTTCCAATAAAGAGGTTGCCGAACCTCGTCGTTATAAAGAACCGCGTTTTAATGAACAAGCTCCGATTGAACTTCTTGTGAGCAAAGTCAATATCACGTCTGAATTTTCACCTTCTTTCACGCGTCCATACGTTGAACATTTGTTTCCGATTTCGCTTGAGCGTGCGGCACGTATTTGGGCAACTGATCGCTTAGAAGCGGCTGATTTCAGCGCGAACCGCACGGCAGATTTCATCATTAAAGATGCAAGCGTTACCGAGCGAGAAGAAAAAGCGCAAGACCTGTTCCATAAAGACAGCTTAAAATATCGCGCGACACTTTCGGTCGTTTTGAGAGTGACAGATGCCAACGGATCAACGGCACAAACTTCTATTGAGGCGTGGCGTGAGCTTGGCATTCCGGCAGATACTCAGATAGATCAAAAAGAAAAATATTGGAATGAAATGCTCCAAAAATTGATGGCAGACTTTAATGCCAAAATGCAGGAAAATATTGAGCAGTATCTCAATATGTATGTCAAAAACAGCACCGCAATTTTTGAATACTAAACTCGTAAGCCCTCTTTTTTTTCGCTATTGTTATACTTTGCAAAAACATGGTGAAACAATGATGGAAGCGTATTCTCGGGGGTTTGTTCGCCAATAAAAAAAAGGGATTTTGTGTTCGATTTTTGAGATTTGTTTGTTTACACATCTTTTCTTTTCTGGCTTGCAATTAAAGAAAATATAAATTAAAAAGAGAACATTGTCATTTTTATTGAAGGTTTTGACGTATGAAAGAAGAAACAAAAAATTTATATACGGCGATTATTTTATCTATACTGATTATTTTCGGTGTGAACCGTTTTTTTGCACCGAAGCAAAGCGCAAATACACAAAATCAGGCTGTTGAAGTTGTGCCTGAAGTTGAAAAAAACGAAGAAGTGAAGGTCCCTGTTTCTTTGCCTGTCGATAAGGTATTGAAAAAAGATGAAAGATTAGCGATTGAGACACCGTCTGTGAAAGGCTCCGTCAGGTTGAAGGGCGCTCGTTTTGATTTTTTGGAACTGACAAAATATAAACAAACGATTGAAAAAGATAGTGCTGATGTTGAGCTCTTGGCACCAAGCGGGACGAAAGACACCTATTTTGCAGAGTTCGGATTTTTATCGGCCAATCCATCTGATGTGCCGACCACAGACAGTATTTGGGAAAGTCAAAGCACAAAATTGACGCCCTCTACGCCGCTTGTTTTGGTCTGGGATAACGGGAACGGTTTGAAATTTGTGCGCAAGATTGAAATTGATGAGCATTATTTGATGACTATTTCTGATGAGGTGCAAAACAATACGGGAAAAGAGGTGACGCTTTATCCGTTCGGCCGAATTTATCGCGTTTATGACACAAAAAATGACGCAAGAAGTGTTGTGCACGAAGGAATAACCGGTGTGATTGACGGTTCGGCAAAACAAATCAAACTCAATGATATTAAACCGCGTGAGCCGAAAACTTTTGAGGCAAAACAGGCTTGGCTCGGTTTTTCCGACAGATATTGGTTCACGGCATTTATTTTAGATGGTGAAAATCAAAACAGCATTACTCTTTCAAATAACGGCACGGATACGTATCAGGCAGATTTCAGAGGAGAACCGATGCAAATTGCGGCAAATGCTTCCAAAACGCAAAAAGTTCAATTTTTCGCCGGCGCAAAGGAAATTAAGCTTCTCGATCAATATGCCAAAAACGGGATTAAAAAGTTTGATTTGGCTGTTGATTTCGGTTGGTATTACTTTTTGACAAAGCCGTTTTTCTATATTTTGGACTTTTTATACCGTTTTATCGGCAATATGGGGTGGGCGATTTTGCTCTTTGCGGCTCTTTTGAGACTCCTTATGTTTCCGATTGCAAATAAATCGTATGAGAGTATGTCTAAAATGAAAAAAGTGCAACCGAAAGTGATGGCTTTGCAAGCACTTTACAAAGACAACAAAGCTTTGTTGCAACAAAGGACAATGGAACTTTACAAAAATGAAAAAATCAATCCGGCAGCAGGATGTTTGCCGATATTTATTCAAATTCCGATTTTCTTTTCGCTTTATAAGGTTTTGAATATTGCCATCGAAATTCGTCATGCGCCGTTTATCGGTTGGGTAAAAGATTTGTCGGCGCCCGACCCGCTCACAATCTCGGTTTGGTCGCATATTCCGTTGCCCTCAATTTTGGATATCGGTGTTTGGCCGATTTTGATGGGGCTTACCATGTGGGTGCAACAAAAGTTAAATCCGGCACCGACAAACAAAGATCAGGCGATGATGTTTGCGATGTTGCCGTTTATCTTTACTCTTATGCTCGGGCACTTTGCCGTCGGTTTGGTCATTTATTGGACCTTGAGCAATTTGCTCTCTATTTTGCAACAAAAGGCGATTATGTATAAAAACGGAGTGAAATAATGGATGCAAATCAGGCTTTAAGATTTGAAAAAGCAAACAAGCTTTTTATGAAGGCGCCTGAGTTTATGCTCTCTGTGGCGCATTTGGAGCAGTTGCCGGCAGATGACAAGCCTGAAGTGGCGTTTGCAGGGCGGTCGAATGTTGGGAAATCGAGCCTGATTAATGCGCTCTTTTCGCGCAAAGATGTGGCAAAAACATCTTCAACGCCGGGGCGCACGCAACAACTCAACTATTTTAATTTTTCAAATCAAATGTATTTGGTGGATTTGCCCGGTTATGGTTTTGCCAAAGCCCCTGTGCAAGAGGTAAAACGCTGGCAAAATGTTTTGACAACGTATTTGAAAGGCAGAGCTAATTTAAGGCGTGTTTTTTTGCTTGTTGACAGCCGTGTCGGCATTAAAAAGGTTGATGAAGATATTGCTAAAATTTTAGATGGGGCGGCTGTGCCGTATCAAATTGTTTTAACGAAAATTGACAAGGTTTCGGCTCAAGAGCTTCTAAAAGCGAGGGCTGATATTGAGAAGTTTTTGCCAAATCATGCCGCCGCACACAATCTGATTTTGGAAACAAGCGCGGAGAAAAAAACGGGGCTTGATGAAGTTCGTGCCGAGATTGCTTCTTTTTGCGGGATTGAATAATCGCTCATTACAGAAAAGCAAGGGAAAGATATAACAAAAGTTGTTCTTGTTTTATGGCTTTTGATTTTTATGTTTTTATCGAAAAGGAGAAAAAACATGCAACAAAAAGTTGAAAAAACAGAACAAAATATTGAACGCTGTCTTTGCCTTAATTGTCCGTCATACAGCTCATCGTGCAAAATTAAAAATGCTCACCAGACAACGAATCAACCTTCGGCTGATTTGCTTTGGCGCACACATTATGAAAAGATGTTTTGCGCATTTGAAAAAAGCAACTGCATACATGCCGATAAAGGGTGTATTTGCGATAAATGTGCGAATTTCAGAGATTATAATCTCAAAAATTGCACATATTGTATCCATACGGGCGGCACAAATTGAAAACAGCGCGGTATGAGCGTTCTTACACAAAAGAAGCTGACTTGTTGAAAGCTTATCGCAAAGCACAAAACAGAGCCGAATATCTTTCAGATGTTGATGATAAGCTTTTGTCTTATGGCAATGTGATTGCTTTTTGCGCCGCTTCAAAAAAATGTTTGCAAAAAGAAAGCACAAAGCGCAATCAAATTTTGTTTTGGACATACCATCATATCGGCGATTTGTTCTTAAAAAAGAACCTTGAAAGGTTTGAACCCTCAAACAACGCTTTTGCTTTAGAGGCTTATCAAAATGCGCTTGAGCTTTCAAAAACAACAGGCGAACAAACGGATACCTTAAAAAAAATGCGTGATGTTTATCTGTTGTTAGAAGATGAAAACGGCTATTTTCAAACTTCGGCAGAAATGGCAAGGCTTGTTGATGATGCCTTAAAAGCACAAGCTTTTTTGGAGTTGGCACAAAATGCAACATCTGCTAAACAGGAGGCTTATTTTTTGGAACAAGCCTTAAAATTTGTGAACAAAGAAGATATTTCTTTTTTGCAAAAATGTCGGCAGACGGTTGTTTTGTGCGAACGGCTCTATGAGATTTATCAAAAAATAGGAGATTTCAATAAAGCTTTGGAATTTAAAAACATTGAACAACAGACCGAAAGGCTTATAAACTAAAAAGGTCGATTAAAAAATCGACCTTTTGGTTTGAGATGTTTCTAGGCATTGTCCCTGTCATAGATCTCTTTGTCGATAAGGTGCGGGAGCTGAAAATACAATCCGTTCCAGACGACATCGACTTCGTCGCCGACCTTGAGACCTTCTTTGTCAAAGCCGTAGATGCCTTGATAGAGTTTGCCATCCTTCTCGAAGGAACACAGGAAGCAACCCTCTTCATCCTCAAAGTGATAGAGGAGCTTGGCTTTACCGACAAATGTGCTCGGGGTGCTTGTTTTACTGCGGCCAAAAATCATGATGACCAGAGCAATCACGAAGATTGCTACAAAAATAATTGTGATAATTTTTTCCATACGTATTGGGGTTAAAATTATATAAAACTATGGTCAGTTTACATTTTTTTTGTCAAAAGTCAAACAAAAAATGATTTCTTTTTGCTTTATTTGTGTTTTTTTAATTTGCAGAGGAGTGGCTGTTTTGTTTGTGCGCCAAGAGCGCTGAGGGGGAGTTTTTATTTTTATATCAAAAGATATATCATTTTTTGCTTGCCATTTTGATGAAAATAGACTATCTTTAGTATTGGATGGTTGAAATAGCCGTCTATGGACCAGAAATCCATTACAAGAGGTCGTGTGCAAGACCTAAAAATGCATATTCCAGTTTTTGGACTGGAAGGTGGCTGAATAAGGAACTTCCATTCCAAATAGGTTACGCTATCATCTTGTAATAGTTTCTGCTTCCAGTCGCTTTTATAGCGATTTTTTTGTTGAAACAAATTTTGGAAAGGAAACTTAATATGAAAAACAATCAAAATGGTCGTTCAATGGTCGAAATGCTCGGCGTTTTGGCTATTATCGGTGTGTTGTCAGCAGGTGGTTTGGCAGGCTATTCAAAGGCTATGTTCAAACACAAATTAAACAACACAATGGATCAACTCACAATGCTTGTGACTAACATCCGCACGATGTATGGCACGCAAGACAGCTACAAAGACTTGAGCAACGTTCAAGCCGTTAGTTTGGGCATCGTCCCTGCCGCTATGAAGGGGACTGCTAAAGCAGCAGTTGCACCTCAGGGCAAAGAAGGTGAGGATGGCTATGTAGCCGGTAGTGCTGCCAGCCAAGAACTGGTAAACCCGTTCAAAGGCACTGTGACAATTGAGCCTTCCGGCGCAACAGCAAAAGGTGATAACAGGGCATTTACAGTGACGTATGCCGGTCTTCCGACAGAGGCTTGTATTGCTCTTGTGACAGCCGATTGGGGCGCAGGTGCTGGTTCGGGCTTTATCGCCGTTGCCGCAGGCAGTGAAAAAATTGAAGATGCTCTTGTCGGAAGCGGTCTCGGTGGTCGTGCTGAAGGTGCGGCTTATTCCGTTGGCAATGCTATCAATGTTTGTGGCTCGACAACGAACACAGTTGCATTGAAGTTCTATTAATTTCCATTTTCAAAAATTTTTTTCAAGTTTGTAAACCAACCAGCCGCACATTCTCGGATGTGCGGTTTTTTTTTGAAAAACGAAGAGGCTTGTGTGCACTTAAAAAAGGGAGGGTGGATTGAAAAAGGCGAGAGGGACTTTTGGGGGAAAAGTTATTTGCCGATGCAGAAGGAGCCGAAAATTTTATCAAGGACTTCATCAATTTCAATCTGCCCCGTGATTTTGCCGAGTGCGCGAGCAGCAAGGCGTATGTCTTCGGCAGAAAGCTCAATTTCTTTATCAAAGTTGAAATTTGAGAGGTTTTCAAGGCAATCATTTAAGCATTGACGGTAGCGTTCACGGGTAATCAATGCTCCGGAATTTGAACCGATGTTGTTTTGAATACGGATTTTGAGCAAATCAAACAATTCCGGCACACCCTCTTTTGTTTTGGCAGACAAGATAAAACAACCTTGATTTTTCAAATCCACCATTTGTGCGGGGGTTAATTTGTCGGCTTTATTTGCAACAAGCAAGATATTATTTTTATGTCGTTTTATCAAATCACTGAAAATGTCGGGCGAATCGACCGACGCGTCAAAAAGCGCAAAGATAAAATCGGCATCTTCAATTTTTTCGCGAGCAATTTCAATGCCCTGTTGTTCTATAGTATCAGTGCTTTCACGCAAGCCAGCCGTGTCGGTCAAAATGACGGGATAACCTGAAATGTCAAGATGGACATCTATGGCATCTCGCGTGGTGCCGGGGATGTCGGAAACAATGACGGCGTTTCTTTCAAGAACGGTGTTAATCAAACTCGATTTGCCGGCATTGGTCGGACCGGTCAAAACAACGCGAAAACCTTCACGCAAGCGCTCTCCGACAGATGATTTTAAGTGGCTTTTTATGTCTTCTTTTAGTTTAAATACGGTGTTCAGATTCTTTTCAATGACGGAATCGGGGATATTTTCTTCCGGAAAATCAATGTATGCTTCTAAATATGCGTAAACTTCCAAAAGCTGTTCGCGCCAAGAGGAGTATAAGTTTTTTAAGGTGCCTGACATTTGGCGCAGAGCTTGTTTTTGTTGTTCAAACGTTTCGGCGTCAATTAAATCGGCTAAGCCTTCAGCCTCGGTCAAATCCATTTTTTGATTGTAAAAAGCACGCTTTGAAAATTCGCCCGGTTCGGCAAGGCGAAAATCTTCAATTTCAGAAAGGTTCTTCAAAAGCGATGATAAAACGGCTTTTGAGCCGTGGCACTGGATTTCAACAATGTCTTCACCCGTAAAAGAGTGCGGCGCACTAAAATACAAAACAAGTGCATGATCCAAGGGGTCTTTTGTTTGTTTGGTATAAAGTGTGGTCAGATAAGCATGGCGCGGTTTGATTGTTCGGATATCAATGTTTGTGAGCGCCTTGATGGCGTTCAGGGCGTTTTGTCCCGAAATGCGGATAACGGCAACGCCTGATTTGCCGTATACTGTTGAAAGCGCATAAATGGTTTGTTTTTTCATGCTTGCTCCTTATCAATATTTTGCGTGAATTTGAAGGGCTGAGCTATTTAATCACTTCGTCTTCATAGACGCCGAAAACATTTTTCTTTGATACCCAACCTTCGACACCTTCAAATTTTATGAGGCAAAATTCGCTCTTGTTCGGGCATTTTTTGATTTCGCCGATGACGCCGTCTTCAACCTTGGCAATCACTTTTGAATCATATTTCGGAGAATGGTAAATATTGTTTTCGCCGGGGGTGATGATTTTGATGAAACGGCGGCCGGATAAACGCGTTTTATGAATCCATGAAACATCGCCTTCCCAATCACGCACCTGACGCCATAGCTCAAATTCGTTGATAATTTCAAGCGGAGCGCCTTTTTGTTTATATATCCATTCAATCGGATATTTTGTGCCGGGGCCGGAGCGCGCATTGATGTTATCCGCGCGGATGGATACCATGCGTGGCAAAGCGAGCCCGCTTTCGCTTGAATCGGTTGTTTCGGCATGAGTCGGTTGAAGGCTCAATAATAAAATGGCTATAAAGCTTAAAAATGCTTTCATTTTTCTTCCTTTTGAGTTATTTTGGCACTATATTAAAGCAAAATATTTAAAAAAAAGGTAAAAGAGATGCAACTTCTTGAGGTGATAAAAGATTTAATTTCGTTTAAGACCATAACGGGAAATGCAGAGCAAATTGATGCGTGCTTGAGCTATATCGAGCGGTTGCTTAAACCGACGGGTGCTGTTGTTGAGATATGTCGCCATGAAAATGCTTCGCCTGTTATTTTTGCAAAAAATACACAAACAGAGCATTTTGATGTTTTGGTTTTGGGACATTTGGATGTGGTGCCCGCCGATGATAAGATGTTTGAACCGTATCTTAAAGACGGAAAACTTTACGGGCGCGGAACGCTTGATATGAAATCGTTTGCGGCGGTGGCTGTCAATTCAATGAGTCAAGTGATGAAAGAAAACTTGCCCTTAAAATTCGGGTTTGTTTTATCAACTGATGAAGAAGAAGGGAGCAAAAGTTTGGAAGAATTTTTGAAAAATCATCCGAACTTGAAGGCGGATATTGTTTTAGACAACGATGTGGGCGGTGATATATATAAAATTGTGACGCGCTGTAAAAATCCGGTTTATGTTAAGCTCAAGGCTAAAGGTTCGGCGGCGCACGGTTCAACGCCATGGGAGGCACTGGACGCCAATGAACAGCTTTTTAAAACGTGGCAAAATATCAGAAAAATGTATCCGGCTTTTGATTTGAAAACGGGAAAGCCGAAAGATGTATGGATTGATACGCTCCATTTTGCAACGATTGAAGGCGGTAAGGTTTCAAACATTATTTCAGATGAGGCAACGGCTTTGCTTGATTTCAGATTAACGGAAAAATCAAGTGTTCAAGATTTGAAGCAAAAACTCTCAGGTTTGATGGAAGAGGGGGTTTCGTTTGAGGTGACATATCAAAGCATTCCGGTTGTGGTTGATGAACAAAATCCGGTTTTGCTTGCCTATAAAAAATTGGCGGAAGATGTTTTGGAAAAAACAATCGAATTTGAATATATGGGTGGGGCAACCGACGCGCGTTCGCTTTATGAGCGTGGGGCAACGGTGATTATGCACTCGGGCACCGGCAAGGGAATGCACGCCAAAGGTGAATATGTGGAGCTCAAAAGTGTGGAGCAAATCGCCGATATTCAGATGAAGTTTTTGCTCAAATTGGCAGAAAAAAAATGAAAATACATATTTTAGCAATCGGCAAATGCAAGCACGGCTCGCCGGAGGAAATGCTTATCAAAGAATATCAAAAAAGGATGAGCTGGGATTTGGTCATCAAAGAAAAAGACAATGATGTCCAAGAAAAAGAAGCTGAGTTTTTGCTTAAAAATATTCCGGTCGGGGCAAAGGTTGTGGTTTTGGATGAACGCGGCGAAAATATGAAAAGCCTCGATTTTGCAAAGAAAATAGGCGATTGGCAGATGAGCGGCATCTCGGATATTTGTTTTTTAATCGGCGGGGCGGACGGGCATTTGGACAAAGTGCGTGAAAGAGCGGATTTGTTGCTCGCTTTTGGCAAACTCACAATGCCGCACATGTTAATACGCGCGGTTTTGACAGAGCAAATTTACCGCGCGCAAACAATCTTAAATAACCACCCGTATCACAGGCAATAAGATTTTTATTTTTCTATTCACATTTCCAATATTGGCCCGTGTCATCGTTGCAGAATTTCAACGTTGTGCCACCGCTACAACCGGGCATTGTATAGCTTGTACACGGTCCGTTCGGAACACAGGTAGCAATAGGGAGTTTGCTGGTAAATCCTTCGGCTTTGCAATGCTCATCAGTTGTTTGTTCGCCGCAATAGTAATAGCCATAGCAATTATCTGTGCTATGCGGGCGTGCGCCGCACTCGGTGAGCGTGTATTTATAGCCGGCAGGGCAACACACTTTATAGTAGTTGCCATCATCAGGGCACGGATTAACCAAAGCGCCGGCGCAGGTTGTGTATGTATAACCGGCTTGAATGCAACTTTTGTTTGATGTGTTCGGTTTAACACCGACACTTTCGGGGGCCTCTGCAAGGAAGGTGACGCCGGCCTCAGCCTTCAAAACAAAAGCAATGCTTAAGCAAAAAGCGGTCAATATCAATTTCTTCATGGCTTTTCTCCTTTTGCAATAATCCATATTGAGTTTATTATACTTCTGTTTTTTAAGAAAATCAAATAAAAAGAAATGAATTTTTTATGACATTGTTGAAAGCATGATTTTTTGGAAAATCTGTGCGGGGATTTCGCCACCGGTGACGTTTTTCATCGGTGAATTATCGTCATTTCCGACCCAGACGGCAACAACATATTGTTTTGTAAAACCGACAAACCAAGCGTCACGATAGTCTTGCGAAGTCCCTGTCTTGCCGGCGACGAATGCGGGAAGTTTGGCGCGCTTTCCTGTGCCGGAATTGACAACATTTTCAAGCATTTTTGTGATTTTTTGAACTGTTTTCTCATCTAAGACTCGGATAGGCTCATCTAAGGTGCGTTCATAAAGTTGTTTGCCGTCTTTGGAATATATTTCCGAAATGGCATAGGGCCATGCGGCATATCCGCCGTTTGCGATGGAAAGATAGGCGGTTGCCATATCAATCACTTTGACTTCCGATGAGCCGAGCGCTAACGACGGAATTTTCTTTAATGGGGTGGTGATGCCCATCTTTTTGGCGTTTTTGATGATGTCATTTAAGCTGAAATGGCGGCTCAAGTTAACGGTTGCAAGGTTCAGAGAGTTGGTAAAAGCAAAATTTAAGCTCACATCACCGTAGTGCTTTTTGTTATAATTTTCGGGTTTCCATTTGCCGACGGTTACGGGTGTGTCGGAGATGATGTCATCCGGCTCAAAACTGTGTTGAAGCGCAGTAATGTAAACAAAAGTTTTGAAGGCAGAACCCGGTTGACGCAAGGCTTGTGTGGCGCGGTTGAACTGGTTTTTTTGATAATTGATGCCACCAACCAAGGCTTTGATGGCGCCTTTATAATCCAAAATAACAAGAGCGCCTTCCGTGACGTTGTTTTTGGCATTGTCAGCAACGGTTTGACGCAAAATTGTTTCTGCTTTTTGCTGGAGATCTTGATCTAAGGTTGTGCTTACATAAATATCTTGGTCGCGCTCGCCGATGTAGTCATTGACCTCAGAATAAACCATGTCGGCAAAGTGTTTTGCCCCTTCAACTTTGAAGGAGGTTGTGTCATGAAGGGGTTCTTTTTTGGCTTTTTCAAACTCGCCTTCGGTGATGGTGCCGTGTTTGAGCATTATTGCCAAAACTGTTTGAGCGCGGTCGGAGGCGTTCTTTTTGCTGTAAATCGGGTTGTAACGTGACGGGGCTTTAAGCATTCCCGCAATAACCGCCGCTTCTTTTAGGCTTAAGTCGCGTGAGGATTTGCCGAAATATTTATTTGCCGCCGCTTCAATACCGTAAACGCCGGCGCCTAAATAAACACGGTTCAGATAGAGCGTTAAAATCTGCTCTTTTGTGAATTTTTTTTCAAGCCAAAAAGAAATCAAAAGCTCTTGAACCTTGCGCTTAACGCTTTTTTTGGGAGTTAAGAAGAGGTTTTTTGCCACTTGTTGTGTGATGGTGGAAGCGCCTTGGGCATAGCGTTTTAAGAAGATGTTGGCGATGGCGGCACGGGTAAAGCCGATGATGTCAAAGCCAAAGTGAGCATAAAAACGGCGGTCTTCAACGTCAATAATGGCAGCAGGGACATAATAGGGCAAATCTTGTAAATAAACAACCGATGAAAAGCTGTTGCCGAATGTTTGAATTTCGTTGCCGTTTTCGGCGATGACGGTTGTTGACGGTTGGCGCGTTTTTGAAAGCGCAACTTCAATATCGGGCAAAGTTGCGTAGCAATACAAAACATATGACGCTATGAGCGCAAAAATTGAGAAAGCGCTGACAAGAAAGACTTTAATCAGTTTTTTCTTAAATGTTTTTTTTGTGTTTTTTTTGCGTTTTTTAGGGGTGCGCTTTGATGTTTTTTTTGCTTTTTGAACCATTGATATTCTCCATGTTAAGGGAGAGTATATGTGCAAATGTCTTAAAAAATTATCAATATGGGGGCTTGTATAATGGCTCATCTGAAGTCATTTTTTCCTTGTGCATGCTTTTTGTACACGGCGTCAAAAATGACGGGTATTTGACTCATTTCCAAACCCTTGGATTTTATAGCTTTATTTATAGCGCAGTTTGAAGGTGTTGCCTGTTTTTTTAGAAACAAGTGAGGCTTCTTCTATCGTATAAAAACGCCTGTTCTCTCGTTTGCCGGATGTTGTGACAAGTTTTCCTTTATTGTCAAACACATAGGTCACACCATTGACTTGTTTTGTTGTGGCTTTGATTGATTTGAGCTCGCCATAACCTGCCGCTTCTAAATTTGCGTCGCATTTTTTTGTATCTCCCGTGCAATAGATTTTGAGATTTTCTAAATCAACACGCATATTTTCACCGTGCTCGGTAAAAATATGTCCTAAGGCGGTTTTGTCGCTGATGGTTAGGGTTAAAAGACTTTCACATGCGCTTAAAGTTGCAGAACCTAAGTTTGTAACAGAATCAGGAATAAAAACGTCTGTCAGTGACGTTCCGCGAAAAGCCTCAGCAATGTCTGTCACGGAAGATGGAATATTAATTTTTTTTAAGTCGGACCAGTTAAAAGCCGCAGTATCAATTTTGGTCACGGAATCCGGAATAACAACTTCATTAAGTATAGCGCCATAAAAAGCATTAGCGCTGATAGTTGTTATTGATGAAGGGATTTGAAGTATGCCCTCATCCTTAATACCATGAAAAGCTTGCCAACCTAAATCTTTGATGGTGTCTTCAATCACAATATTACGGATATCTTGACCACGCCATGGTGCCAATATTCCTGTACCATTAGACCAGCTTCCGATATTGCCATTATTACCTGTGCCGCGAATCGTTAAAGTGCCATTGACAATTTGGTATTCGCAATTTGCCGTATTGCCCTTGGCATCTGTGCCGCAAGCTTCCCACGCGTTGGCGTTAAAACTTGCAAGTATTGCTAAAATCAAAACTGTTTTTTTCATAAATTTGACTCCTTTCTAAATAAAAAAATCCGTTCGAGATAAACAAAACGGAGGAGGAGCTCAAAGAACTGTTGGTGCACAGCTTGTCTTATTCGACGCAAAATTGACGCTTATATCGACTACTCCTCATCAAGGAGTTGAACACCAAAGATGTCTTTGAAACACCGCAACCATTTTGGTTACGCTTTTATGATGCCACATCAAACGTTAAAAGTCAAATAAAAAAGGTTTTAATTATGTGTTTTTTGAGCTTTTCATATTAAAAAAGTTTGTTATATTGTTAAATATGGAAGCGGCATATATGTGCCTGATGGCACAACGCCGGCTTTGAGATCCTTGGACGAGGTGAGGCGAAAGCGTAGCGTGAGGGATGACTTTTAAAACTGTCATGGCTCGCTGAGCCTGAAAGGCGAAACAAAAAAGTCATGCCTCGATTCCGTCAGGAATCGTCAGGGCATCTACGAATTTTATTTTTTTCTAATTCGTAGACCCCTTGACGCACTCGGCTTTTCAAGCCTCGGCGAGGGGTGACTCTTTGGTTTGCCTAAAGGCAAAGTGAGGGATGACATAAGGAATAAAAAGGAAAAACGATGGCGAAAAAGATTTGTTTGGTTGACGGTTCGGGGTATATTTTCAGGGCGTTTTATGCGCTTCCGATTTTGACCTCGCCCAAAGGGGTGCCGGTTAATGCCGTTTTGGGCTTTGTGAATATGTTTATGAGACTTCGCTCAAAAATTGCCTGTGATTATTGTTTGGTTTTGTTTGATGCGAAACGCCAAAATTTCAGAAATGAGATTTTTGCTGATTACAAAGGCACACGAAAAGAGACACCCGAAGAACTCATTGCCCAATTTCCGATTATTAGGGAAGCTGTTAATGCCTTAAATATCCATTTTTTGGAGATGGAAGGATACGAAGCAGATGATTTGATTGCAACTTATGCCAAAAAAGCCCGCGAAAAGGGGTATGAGGTGGTGGTTGTTTCTGCCGATAAAGACCTGATGCAGCTCATTAAAGAGGGGGTCGAATATTATGACGGGATGAAAGACAAGTTTTTTACGCCCTCAGATGTTAAGGAAAAATTCGGCGTTTTGCCTGACAAAGTGGTTGATGTGCAAGCGCTTTCGGGCGATTCCATCGACAATGTGCCGGGGGTGCCGGGGATTGGGCCGAAAACAGCCGCCGAGCTTGTGAATGCGTTCGGCTCACTCGAAGAAGTATTGGCGCATGCTTCGGAAATTAAGCAAAACAAGCGTCGCGAAACACTTTTGGAAAATATTGAAAATGCGCGGATTTCGAAAAAACTTGTGACGCTAAAAGATGATGTGCCGATAAGTGTTGATGTTGATGAATTTGCCTGCCGTGCGCCGGAGAAAAAAAAGGTGATGGATTTTATTGCCGAATATGATTTGAAAAGTCTCAAAGCGCGTGCGGAAAAATGGATTGATGAACAATGTGCGATTTTAGGCGAAGCGCCGTGTGAAACAAAAAAAGAAGTTGTTAAAGAGTATGAACTGATACAAGACGAAGCGGCATTGGCGCGCTTTGTTGAAAAAATTAAAAATGCTCGAATGTTTGCAATAGATACGGAAACAACGGGTTTGAACCCTCATAAAGATAAAATCGTCGGGTTTTCTCTTGCATATAAAGAAGGAAAAGCTTGCTATGTGCCGTTAAATCACGGCGGACAAGCAATTGAAGATTTGTTTGGTGCGACTCAAAGACCTAAGCAGATTCCAATTGAAACGGCCAAAAAATATCTCAAGCCTCTTTTGGAAGATAAAGCCATTTTAAAAATCGGGCACAATATCAAGTTTGATATGCATTTTTTAAGCCAAATTATCGGGGATGAATCGGATATTCAACCTTATGATGACACGGCTGTGATCAGTTATTGTTTGGATAGTTTAGAACACGGGCACGGTATGGATGAGCTTGCAAAAATCTTTTTGGATTATGACACAATCAAATATGAAGATGTTTGCGGATCGGGTAAAAATAAAATCAGTTTTGATCAAGTGGAGCTTGTCAAAGCGCTCGATTATGCCGCCGAAGATGCAGACATTACTTTACGACTTTACAATATCTTAAAACCACGCTTGATTAAAGAAAAAAAATTGTCTCTCTATGAAAATATTGACAGACCTCTTGTTGCGATTTTACAAAATATGGAGCGCGAGGGAATTATGGTTGATGCCAAATCTTTGATGGCGCTTGATGAGGATTTTTCAAACCGGATGCGGCGATTGGAAAATGAGATTTATGCGCTTGCCGGACAAGAATTTAATCTTGCATCGCCAAAGCAAATCGGTGATGTGCTGTTTGTTAAAATGGGCATTAAGGGCAAAAAAACGGCAACAGGTGCTTTTCAGACCGGTGCAGATGTTTTGGAAGATTTGGCTGCCGAATATGAATTGCCGAAAAAGATTTTGGAGTGGCGCGGTTTTCAAAAGCTTAAATCAACCTACACAAGCGCACTTTTAGAAGAAGCGGATTCAAATGCTCGGGTGCATACGACTTTTGCGCAAACGGTTGTGAACACCGGAAGACTCGCTTCATCAAATCCGAATTTGCAAAATATTCCTATCAGAACCGAGGAGGGTAAAAAAATCATGGCGGCTTTTACGGCTCAAAAAGGGTATAAAATCATTTCTGCCGATTACAGCCAAGTGGAACTCAGATTGCTTGCGGCGGTGGCTGATGTGAAGGCCTTAAAAGAGGCGTTTAGAAATGAGGTGGATATTCACGCTTTAACGGCAAGCAGGGTTTTTCATATTCCGCTTGATAAAATCGATTCAAACAAGCGCCGTGATGCAAAAGCCATCAATTTCGGCATTGTTTACGGCATTTCGCAATACGGGCTTGCGCGCCAACTTGGGATTTCAAACGAAGAGGCTAAGAATTATATTGATTCTTATTTTGCGGCGATGCCGGAAATCAAAAAATATATGGCAGATACAATCGAGTTTGCGCACAAAAACGGATATGTTCTCACACCTTACGGGCGAAAATGCTTTGTGGGTTCGATTAATGATCAAAACAAGCGTCTAGTCTCGTTTGCCGAGCGTGCGGCTATCAATGCGCCGATTCAGGGCGGTGCGTCGGATATTATCAAGATGGCGATGAAAAAAGTTGATTTTGCCTTAAAAGAGGGCGGATTTGAAACAAAAATGTTGCTTCAAGTGCATGATGAGCTTGTTTTTGAGGCGCCGTAAAATGAGGTTGAGGCGGTGCAACAAGTGATTAAAAACGCAATGGAAGGTGTCGTCAAGTTTGATATACCGTTTATTGCCGAAGTGGGTTTAGGCGAAAACTGGAGCGAGGCACATTAATTGTTTTGGGTGTAGGCAAGCAGGCGTTTTCTGATTAAGCCGCGAAGAGATATTTCGGGACGCGCGCCGTAGTGAGTGATAATCTCGCCGGCGACAATACCGCCCATTAAAGCGCAAACGCCTAAAGTTTTGCCGTTGACAAGACCGTGCATAAAACCGGCGGCATACAAATCGCCCGCGCCCGTGGTGTCAACAACATCTTTGATTTCTTCAGCCTCAACAAATGTTTTAATGCGCCCATTGACCACAACGGAGCCTTGTGCATTGCGGGTAACGGCGCCGATTTCAACAATATTTTTAAGTTTATCAAGTGCGGGCATTAAGTCCGTTTCTTTGAAAAAGGCTTTGATTTCATCTTCGTTTGCAAACAAAATATCGACATGCTTGTCAACAAATTTTAAGAGTTCCTGACGGTGCGAAAGAACACAGCTCACGTCTGAAAGCGTAAATGCAACCTTTCGGCCGTATTTGTGAGCCAAATCGGCGGCTCTTAAAAGCGCTTGTCTGGCACCTTCGGAATCCCATAAATAGCCCTCAAGAAATGTGTATTTTGAGGCTTTGATGATGTTTTCATCAATATCATCAGGGGTCAAACGCGTGGCGGCTCCTAAATAGGTGAACATGGAGCGTTCGGCATCGGGTGTGACCAAGACAATGCTTCTGCCTGTTGAGGGGCCGGATTTTAACGGCGGTGTGTCAAAGTCAATGCCGGCGGCGCCGATATCACGGCGGAAAGTTTGTCCGAGCTCATCATCGTAGACCTTGCCGATGAAAGCGCAATCAGAGCCTAAGGAAGCCAATCCTGCAACAATATTTGCTGCACTGCCACCGGAAACCTCACGCTCGGGATCCATATCGGCATAAATTTTTCCGGCGGTTTGGGCATCAACCAAAGTCATACGCCCTTTTTGAAAGCCGCGATCGGTTAAGAATTTGTCGCTGACTTTGCCTAAAACGTCAATCATGGCATTGCCGATGCCGACAACATCATATATCGTTTTTTGTTCAAACATAAAATTTTCTCCAAACTGATGAAAAGATAAGATTAAAAGCCTTAAAAAGCAAGATTTTTATTGTATATTTTTATTGAATCGAAAAAATAAATTCAAGCAAATGTTTCAAATTTCGGCGGGCAAAAAAATCGTCTTGTAAAAAATCTTTCTTGAAAGCCGGCAGATTTTTATCAAGAAATGTGATGCCGGATTCAAAACCTTTGGCATAAAGAGGGTTGATGTCAAAAGGCGGGGTGAGGATATATCCCGACAACATAGCGGATTTTCGGAGTTTTTGAAGGGTTTGCTCGTCAAGATTCAAAGAAGGGACAACAAAGTGTTTGAAGGCATTTTTGCCCATGGTACCACGGGCTTTTTTGGCATTCCATAAAGCAGAAGACAAAGAAGATTTGACATCTGTCAAATCGTTTGCAATGTCCGTATTGTCGGCAAAGGTGAGCAAAATATCTGTCTCTTTTAAGAAATCAAATGTATGCACATCTAAAACAACAAATGAAAAGTCGGCTTTGGGGTTCAAATTTTTCAGAGAACTGAAATAAGCCGGAACGGGTAAAGTATCATTGTTTTTGAGATTGAAATGGTGGCGCTTGGCAAGAAACATTTCAAGCTTTTCATTTTGATTTGAGATGAGAGATGTTTTATTTTTTTCTGCCAAAACGATGGCTAAATGTGCCGAAAAAAGGGTTTGCTTTGTTTTGTCTTGAGGGTCTGAAATGTATATGATTTGCGCCATATTTTACCTTTCGGCAAATTGTGTCTTGTTTTCAATGAAAGCGGCAACGCATTCTTGCTTTTTGTTTTGAAGCGCAACGCAAAGTTTGCCGGCATCGGCTTTGTTTAAGCCTGCAATTTGTGCACGATAAAGAGGTTTGCCGGAGCGCTCGAGTTTTTCAATTTGAATGTTGTTGGCTTTGAGCTTGTTTGAATATTGTTTTTGGACAGCGCTTGCGTGTTGCATGGCTTTGTCATAACTCGAAAAAGCACCGATTCGGATGGCAAAATCAGAGGCAGGTTTGGCCTTTGGACTCACGGAAATATTGTTTTGCGCAAGCAGTGTTCTTGTTTGCCCGCCTTTGGGCATTTCAATTTCGGCCTTAAGCTGTTGGACATCAATTTTTTTGTTTGAGGCTAAACGCTTAAAAACAGTATCCATCATAAAAGCAACTTTTTCATCACGCTCATCGGCTGTTTTATGTCCCATGGTGACAACAAACACGCGGTGGTTACCACGTTTGGCTGAAGTCACGATATTAAAGCCGGCATTTGCCGTATAGCCTGTTTTCAAGCCATCGGCGCCCTCAAAGGTTTGTAAAAGGTTGTTATGCCCCTGTATCACTTGTCCCTGATATTCAAATTCGGTTAATGAGAAAAGGGAATAATATTGAGGAAAGTGATGATAAATAGCCAACGCCAAAATCGCCATATCACGTGCGGTGGATTTTTGTTCGGAATGGTTGAGGCCGGAGGCATTTTTGAATGTGGTGTTTTTCATGCCGAGTTTTTGTGCGGTTTTAGTCATCATTTTTGCAAATTCACGCTCGTTTCCGCCGGAAAGCGCTTCGCCTAAAACGGTGGCGCAGTCATTGGCAGATTTGATGATCGAGGCTAAAATACAGGTTTTGACATCGATAACGTCACCATGATTTAAGCCGAGTCTTGAAGGTGAACGAGAAGCGGCGGTGTATGATGTTTTGAGTTTGTCATCCATTTTGAGGTTGCCGTTTTCAAGGGCATTAAAGGTGATGTAAAGCGTCATCAACTTGGTCAAACTTGCAGGATAGCGTTTTTCATCGGCATTATGGGCATATAAAACATCACCGCTTTGCGCATCTATCATAATGGACGATGTGCCGGCTGTTGCGACGGCGGATTTGAAAAGAAAGAGAGCAAGAAAAGCAAGCAATAACGTTTTTTTCATTTTTTTTCCTTTGGGTTAAAAGCTTAAATCTGGCAAAGAGAATAAAAGAAAAAGGGTAAAAAAGAGTTAATAAATAAAATTTGTTGCAAAATAAATATCGTGAGTTCGAGTCCTGTTCCTTATCCCATAAAAAAAGCCCACTTAAAAGTGAGCTTTTTTATATGGGGCGGATTATGAGACTACTTCGCATAACACTTCGTGTTAGCTCGTTCACTGCGCTCATCGGCAAAGCCGATCGCGATGCTTCCGCCTCGCTTTCGCTTGTAGTCAAACTCACTTTTTCGTGAGTTCGAGTCCTGTTCCTTATCCCATAAAAAAAGCCCACTTAAAAGTGAGCTTTTTTATATGGGGCGGATTATGAGACTCGAACTCACGACATCTGGTACCACAAACCAGCGCTCTAACCAACTGAGCTAAATCCGCCATCGGCAAAAACTTTTTTAAGCGCAATCTTTTCAAAAGTCAAGCATAAATATTATTTTTATGTTCATGTTGCAAAAGTTTCACACGGAAAAGGGGATTATAAGAGGGATTTTCGGGACAGGTTGATACCTGCTTTAAGGATGACGGGAAAGGAGAGGGGGAACTCGTTTGTTATCCCCCCCCCTTAATGCCACATCAAAGGCAAAAAGTTAAATAGATTCTTGTAAAGAACAGGTCGAATTTCTTATTTAAAACTCTCTTTTTGAACGCGGATGAAGTTCAAAATAAGTGTGAAAATCAACAAAAGCGTGAGTTCAAAAAGGTATTCACTTACAATGTTATATATGAAATACGGTTCAAAAATGCTTGCTTTCAAGCTGTTGTTGACGCTTATAAACAAAAGCAGGCAAAAACCTAATACAACCGCAAATGAAAAGAAAATTTTTGAGAGCTTAAACCGTGTTTTTTGATAAATTTGCTTAAAATTGTGCCATGGCTTGTTTTCAATCAGCAGAGCTAAGTTGGAATAAAAACGAAGCGAGGCAAACGGAAGAGCAAAGCCGAGCGATACAAAGCTAAAATAAATCAGCTCGATTTGCCAAACGGGATTCGGGTTTCGGACAAGCAGAAGATAGAGGCTCAACGCCGGCAGAGAATTAAAAATGATAAAAGCGATAAAAAGCGCAAAAAATTTGAAAAATGCACGAATATTTGACCGAAAATAAGAAAAATTGATGTTTTGGTTTAGGTAAGTCGAATCATACCATGCACGCAAAAAAACGGAGAGGATAAAAAGTTTGATCAATAAATAAGCCATGTAACCCGAAAGATTGTTGAGGCAAAACGCTTTGTCTTTCAGCGGAGAAATGTTGCATCCCAAAGGCTCGCCGAAAACAAAAGCAAGAGCGCAAAGCACTAAGGCAAAACTCAAAGACAATTTCAAAAAAGATTTGATGTTGTCCGTGATGTCTAAAAAAGGTTTGGAAAAAGCTTTGATAACCGAATACTTTTGTTCCATCTTATATCTCCTTAATTTGTGTGACACCGGAAACGGCACGCAATTTCGACAGAATGGTCGAATCGGCAAAAGCATAGCTGCCGGCAAGCTCGATTTTGACATACCAATCCTTTATGTCGGGAATGAGATAAACTTTGTTTGCGCCTTGTCTGTCTTGGCTCAATATTTGTTTGAGTTCACGGACGGCGGAAACATTGTTTAAATAGATAATCACACCATTGGCTTGCTCGGCAATGGACTGATCTAAAGTTTTGACCTCATTAATCATCACACGGGGGCCTTTCTCGGGATCTTGCTTATCAATCAAGAGTTTAGCAAGAACAGGTTCGCCGGAAGTTAATATATGTTCGTATTTTGCCAAACCATCGGAGAAAATCATTGCTTCAACGGCGCCGGCATTATCGGACAAAGAAACAAAGGCATATTTGTTGCCTGACGTTTTGGCGATTCGCTTTTGAACATTTTCAACACAAGCGGCAATGCTGGCTTGGATTTTGTCGCCAAGCTCGATATTCGACATGATTTGAGTGCAATTTTTCAAGCCTAATTTTTCAATGCTTTCCTTATAGCCGTCAAGAGGGTGTGCCGAAAGATAAAAGCCGATGGCCTCTGCTTCCATGCGAAGCTTTTCTAAGTTCGGCCAATCGGGAACATCTTTGAGCTTGATTTCCGAGCTCAATTCTTCAGCGCCGAAAAGCGATGACTGTGCGCTCGTTTTTGTTTCAGTCGAGGCTGAAATGTGTTTCAAAATGTTTTCAATGTTTTCAAAAAGCTTTTGACGATTTGTGTCAATCTCATCAAATGCACCGGCTTTAATGAGCTGTTCAAGCTGTTTGCGGTTGATGAATTTGATGTCGATTCGGTGGCAAAAATCGGAAATGCTTTTGAAATTTCCGTTTTTTTCACGCTCGGAGACAATGCCTTGCATGGCTGCCGCGCTGACGCCTTTGATGGCGCCCAAAGCATAGCGAATGTTGCCGTTTTCGACGGCAAATTCGGCATCTGATTTGTTGATATTCGGAGGCAAAACATCAAAGTGCATATCTTTACAATCAGCCACAAAGGTTGTGAGCTTATCGGTGTTGGTGATATCTAAATCCATTACTGCGCACATAAACTCAACAGGATAGTGGCATTTCAAATATGCCGTTTGATATGAAATAAGCGAATAAGCGGCGGCATGCGATTTGTTGAAACCATAGGAGGCAAATTTTTCCATTTGGTCGAAAATAGAGCTTGCAATATCTTCTTTGATGCCGTTTTCAAGCGCGCCTTTCATAAATTTTTCGCGTTGCTTCGGAATTTCCTGAATCTGTTTTTTGCCCATGACTTTACGGAGTTTGTCGGCCTCACCCATCGTGTAGCCGGCGAGGCTCCGCGCAATTTGCATGACCTGCTCTTGATAGACCATAATGCCGTATGTTTCATCCAAAATGGGCGCCAAGGCGGGGTGCAGATAGGTGATTTCTTCCTCACCGTGCTTGCGTTTGATGTATGTCGGGATATTATCCATCGGTCCCGGGCGATAGAGTGAAACAATAGCAATTAAATCTTCAAAGCGGTCAGGCTTGATTTGTTTGTGCACATTTTGCATGCCGGGCGATTCAAATTGGAATACGGCGCATGTATCGCCCCTTTGCATCATTTCATAAGTTTCTTTATCGTCTAACGGAATTGTTTCCATATCAAGTTTGATACCATGTGTTTTTTCAACCCAATCAACCGCCTTTTTGATGACGGTCAGGGTCTTTAAGCCTAAAAAGTCAAACTTAATGAGTCCCGTTTCCTCGACAAACTTCATGTCATATTGTGTAACAGGCATTTCGGCGCGTGGGTCTTTATATAAAGGCACAAGCTCATCAAGCGGGCGATCGCCGATCACAACACCTGCGGCATGAACACCGGACTGACGATATAAGCCCTCTAACTTCATGCAGATGTCAAAAAGCTTGTTAATCTGCGGGTCGGAAGTGCGCATTTGCTCGAGTTCGGGCACCATTTCTAAAGCTTGTTTCAGAGAAACATTTTTGCCTTGAACGGGCGGTGGCACCATTTTAGAAAGCTTGTCGGCCTGTGAATAAGGCATTTGCATCACGCGTGCAACATCACGGATAACGTTTTTGGCTTGCAATTTGCCATAAGTGATGATTTGTGCAACATGGTCGAAACCATACTTATTTTGCACATATTCAATCGTTTTCTCGCGATTTTCCTGACAGAAGTCAACGTCAAAGTCAGGCATGTTGACGCGGTCGGGGTTTAAGAAACGCTCAAACAAAAGCTCTAATTTGATGGGGTCAAGTTCGGTGATTTTCAAAGACCAAGCCACAATTGAACCTGCACCCGAACCACGGCCGGGACCGACCGGAACACCGTGCGTTTTAGACCAACGGATAAAGTCGGACACAATCAGAAAATAGCCGGGGAAGCCCATGCGCTTGATGACGCTGAGCTCGTATTCAAGGCGCTCGTAATATTTTTTATCAATCTCGGCTCTTTGTTCTGCTGTCATATCAGGCGTGTAGACCTGTTTTTCCATGCGCTCTTTGAGGCCTTTGTATGCTTCTTCGGTGATAAACTCATCTTGGGTTTTGCCGTCCGGACACTCAAAAATCGGAAGCAAAGGCTTAACTTTTTCAGACAAATAGTTGCAACGTTTGGCAATGTTGACCGAATTTTCCAAAGCCTCAGGCAAATCTTGAAAAAGATCATGCATTTCCGCTTCGGTTTTGAGCCGATTGTTAATGGAAAACTTTTTGCGGTTGTCATTGGCGATAACCTCGCCTGCGGCAATGCAAATCAGGGCATCGTGTGCCTCATACATCTCCGCATCAAGAAAAAAGGCTTCGTTGGTGGCAACAAGTGCAATGTTGTGTTTGTATGCAAGGTCTATAAAATCTGCTTCTGTTTGCGATTCTTCCTGAAGGCCTATACGCGAAAGCTCGATATAAAGCCTGTCGCCGAAGATTTTGTGCAAATGCTCGGTCAGTGCATCGGCTTCGTCTTTGCGATTTTCTAAAAGAAGCCTGCCGATAGGGCCTTCAAAACCGGCGGTTAAGGCAATCAACCCTTCGTTTAATTCTTCCAAATCCTGATATGTCAGTTGAGGTTCGTCACCGTTTTGCGTGCTGTCCAAATAAAAACGCTTCATCAGCTTCATGATGTTTTGATAGCCCGTTTCATTTTGAACAAGCAAAATGAATTTGTCGCGCTCTAAGGTTTTGCCTTTTGACCTTAAAATATCATCAGAATCGGGGTTATGCAAAAAAAATTGGCAACCTAAAATCGGCTTGATGCCATCTGCTGAGGCATAGGCCGAAATCGCTTTACCGCCGAACATATTGCCCGTATCGGTCATGGCAACGGCGGGCATGTTCATCTCTTTTAAGCGATGGATTAAATCGCCGATTTTAATCGCTCC
>JAFVFH010000008.1 GCA_017475525.1 Alphaproteobacteria bacterium
ATTCTTCATGAATGTTCTCCAATTGGGTTATTTTGCGTCTTGGCAGACCGCAAAATTTTAACCCAATTGGAGCGCTTTGTCCATCTCACCGCTGAAAGCTTCACTGAACCCCGCGTCTAACGCGGGGTTTTCTGAGTACAATAAAAATAACACCTAAGCGGTGTTATCCATCACCGCACATATCATAAAGCTTTCGACAGCTCCGCGCCTTTCAGGCACTAGATACGGAACAATTCCATATCCACTTTTATTATGGCTGATTTTTATTTAAAAGTAAAGAGAAAAATAAGCCGCTTTAAAAAACGGCTTATGAAAATTATTCAACATTTTGAAGTTCTTGATTTATTGCCGTATCAAGCTCTTCATCAACCGCATTTTCAACTTGCATTTCGAGTATTTTGATATCTGTTTCTTGAACAGGGAGCTTTTGCACCTCCTGTTCCAAAGCCTTTTCAAAATCTTCGGCGGACATATTCACCACTTCTTCGGCTTCATAACTTTCATCAATATTAAGCAAATTTTGTGGTTCACCTTCGATTTTTTCAGGCAAAGCATTTTGAACTTCAGGCTTAATTTCTTCTTTATACATGGCGTCTTTGATGAGGATATTCTGAGGTTCGTCAGCTATAAAAGTGTTTTGGTTCAATGTTTTCGTTTGCTCAACAACCTCATTTAACCGTGGCAAATTATCTCGTGCCAATAACTGCTGTTCGGATAAAAGGAGTTCTTGTTTCACTTCGCCGTTAAAACACTTTAAGAGCCAAACATCATAGATCGGGTGTTCAACAGCATTGACTGCCGGCGATGATGAAAGCATCCAACCTTTGAAAATGTTGTATTCTTCTTTGTCAAAGCTCTTATCCGTCACATCAACAAAAGCAAAATTTTCAGGAATTTCTTCTTCTGTTCTGGCTTTGCAAGAGCGCACAACAATTGAAAATGTACCAAATGAAACCGCTCCATTCACCGGCACTTCAATAATGCTCACGCGCCCCGTAATTTTATCCATCGCTTGCATTTGTGCCATATTCATATCCACTTCGGCGGCAATTGCCTGATGGCTTAAAAATAAGGCAGAACTTAAGAGAAGAAATTTCCTTTTCATGCTTAGTCTCCGGTCGCTTTGAAGATGAACTTACCGATTAAATCTTCCATGGTTTCAAAATCTTGTGTCTTTTTGATTTCATCACCGTGGGCAAGCAAGGTTTTAGATTGCCCCGGTTCAATTTTGACAAACTTATTACCCATCAGACCATCACTTGTGATCGAGACAACACTGTCAATAGGCAATTTGATGTCAGATGAAATGCTCAAGACAACATCTACCATATAATCTTCAGGCGAAAGTTTTTGCGAAGTTACCGTTCCGATTTTGACACCATTAATGCGCACGTCAGAGCCAACATTCAAACCGCCTACTTTGAAAAATCGGGCACTCAGTTCATAGCCCTTCACAACTTGCAAATCAGACACGCGATAGGCAAACGCCAAAAACAAAACAGCAATGAGCAATACAACAATGCCCATAATGGTTTCCACAGGTTTTTTATTCATCTTTTTGTTCCTCTAATTAGTTGTTATTTTTATTCTTATTGCCGACCGAAGCAATCAGGCGGTTTAAAACTTCTTGCAAAACAATGGCTGGTTGTACTTGTTCAAATTGTGCGCCATCTTGCAAATATTCTTCCGAACCACCCGGATCAACTTCAATGTATTTACGCCCCATAATGCTGGAGCTGACAATTGAAGCACTGCTATCATCCGGAATTTGAATTCCCTCTTTGATTTCGAGCTTCAAAACGGCATGAAAATTTTCATCCAAACGGGCGTTAACAACACGACCGATATCCACACCGGACATACGCACCGTATCGCCCACAAGCAAGCCGTCCGTACGGGTGAAGGTAGCATTCAAATGATAGAAATTTTCATCAATGTGCTTGTAGTCTTGCTTTTTAAAAGCCATCGGCAAGAACAATATGCCGAAAGACATAATGGCAAACAAGCCAAAGTAAAAAGCTTTTTTTTCTTCTTTTGTAAAATCGTTATTCAACATTTTGCTCCAAGTTAATCTTCATCATTTTCTTCGCCACCGCTGTTGGCATTGATAAGAATTTTTTGCATGAGTTCATAGTGATCCGTTGTCAAATTAAGCAAGCACCGCTCTTTATCAAAGTTTTCGGATCCAAACATATCCTCAGATGCTTTGGTAAATAAAGAACAATATCTGTTACGGTAAGCCATCCAATAATCATACATATCTTTTAAGTTGCCGGAAATGAGCGCATTTCCGTTATTCCATACGGATGTGCGCGGATGATTGGCAACATTGAGGTATATATCCTGAATGTTTTTAAGCAAACGGGCGCTTTCCGCTTTCATACACAAGGCAACTTCATCATCTGTTTGCGCCTTTTTATAGCAAGCATCATATTCAGGTGTTGCGAAAACGATTTGCGGAAGCAAACAGAGTGTGAGAGCAAGTATCAATTTTTTAGACATTAAAAAAAAATCCTTTCATTAGTGTGTTATCTCTATTTTAGATTTATCTTTTTTGAATGTCAATTTCAAAAAAAGATTTTCCGCCTCTTAAAATTTGTTCTGCCTCAAAGCTATAAGCACCATCAAGATGGACGGTCAAAGGAGGCAATAATGAAAGCGGCGTTTTAGAATCTTTTTGGGCAATTAACATGACACGTTTGGCTTTCTCATTGGTTTTAGAATAAATCGGCACGAGCCGAATGTTGCCGGCTTTTTGATATAAAACAGATAAGATTTCATCTAAGGCTTCGGCGCGATGGATAAGATATAAAAAGCCATAAGGTTTGAGCATTTTAAGACAAAACGAGAGCCAACCTTTAAGATCAATATCCTGCTGATTGTGGGCTGTTGCTTTGCTTTTGTTTGGTGATTTTGAACCGCTTTTAGCATATGGCGGATTGGTGATAACGTGATCAAACGAGCCGAAAGGTAAGGGCGCTTTTTTTTCTTTGATATCATGGACAATATATTCGAGGTTTGAAAATCCGTTTTCTTTGGCACTCATATTGGAAAGTTCGGCAAGTTCAGGCTGGATTTCAAAGCCATATATGAACGCTTGAGGAAATCTGTGCGCCAAACAAAGCGAAATACCTCCGGTGCCTGAGCCGATATCTAAAATTTTTTCGTTTGCTTTGATGTTATTGACAAGCGATGAAACCAAAACAGCGTCGGATGAGGTTTTGTATCCGTCCTTGCTTTGAAACATTCTCACCTTTTTATCAAGCAAATAATCGTTTGTAATTTCTGTCATTTTAACCTCCCTTTTTTAGACTGCCGATCATTTTCCTTAAAACACCATGAAACGAACAGCTCTGGTTTTATTGCAGTTTTTAAGTTTCATCACACAGGCTGTTTTCACACTCTTTGCCGATTCGTTTAAGAGCTTTAATGCCTCATTTTTATCCACACGGATTATTTCCGAAACAAAACGACAAACGCGCTCGCGGAGTTTTTGTTCTTCCTTATTAAAGGTTTCCGCAATTTTAAGGACACTCTTCAAATGAAGAACCATCCGGCTAACGCCGGAGGTATCTCCGTTCCCTCCAAGCTGCGCTTGCCAATCCGACTGAAAGTCGGCTGTCAATTCGCTTTCCACTGGCTGACGCCAGTGGTCCAAAGCATTTGATGTTATCAAATTGAATATATTATCGTTTTTTTGTTCGGTTAAAATCGTCATAAAAAGGGCTCCTTTTTGCTTTTTAAATTCAACTTATCCCAAATTATTTAAAAAATTGAAAAAAAATCGCTTGACAACGGAGAAAAAATAAGGTTATTTGCTTCTTGAGCCAGGAAAAAAGATTTGTTCTTTTCCCGTCTTCTTTAACGGAGGGGTGGCA